>CALDSX010000030.1 GCA_937924445.1 uncultured Chthoniobacterales bacterium | reverse complement strand
AGGCGTTGCAGCGCGTGTTCCTCGGCACCCCCTTCGTGCCAGCGGTCAACACCTCGTGAGTTTCGCCCACGCGTCGGGTGCGTGCGCCCCGCCATTCACTCACAGGTGGCCGCCCCAAGGCGGGCGGCTACCTGAGCAGTTACTACTAAGGATCATACCGCCTGGCCGCTGATACAAACTCCTACCACCCAAAAACAGACGGTAAATCATAAGTTTTTAACCTGAAACCCTTAGTTACCTCTATTTTCTTTTGATGGAGGAACGTTGGCGAAGCTTTTTGGGGCCGACGGGTTTTGTGGCACAGATGGGTTAAGATTTTGTTCGACGTCCCAGTCTGCGGCAATTCCGTCTCTTCTTCGCCTCAGCCGCGCATCCGTTGTTGGCACATCACTGCCCGCCGTTTCTTCATAAAACGGCCAATTTCAGTGTTTTTTGCCGCCCCTTCTCGACCGGTTTTGCCGGGATAAACTCAACACGAACCTGTTGGTTAGGTGCGTCATCAGTCTCACTCTCTGAAGGAAATGCCCTCGATCTGTCGCCCCGCCTTAGGGTGTCAACCGATCCCGAAGGACTCCGCATTCCCTGTGCTCAGAAGAATTTGAGTAAATCAGCTAATTTCAACGGCGATTTACTGGATTTGAAGACGCCCTGCAAAGGCACGGTTGAGGGTGAGGCGGTCTGCCGAGTCCAAACCTGCGCCGGCGGGGAGGCCATGTGCAATTCTTGTCACTCTCACACCGATTTTCTTGAGCATCGAGGCAATGAAGGCGGCGGTGGCTTCGCCTTCTACATCGGCTGAGACGGCAAGGATCACTTCAGAGAAAGCGCCTTTGAGCACCCGTGCCTCTAACCGAGGCAGGCCGAGTTCGGTAGGCCCAATCCCGTCGAGCGGTGAGAGCCGTCCAGAGAGCACGTGGTAAAGGCCTTGAAATGATCCGGTTCTCTCAACGGCGATCACATCAGGAGCGTTCTCAACCACTGCCAAGAGCGAACGATCACGAGTGGTGTCGGAACAAATGTCGCACAAGGGGGATGCGGAGAAAAAACCACATTCAGAACAAGGCCGAACGTCTTTGCAAATGGCTGTTGCCGCGACAGAGATTTGCTCAGCGACAGAGAAGTTTCCTGACGCGAGCCAAACAGCCATCCTCTCAGCCGACCGTGGCCCGATGCCAGGGAGTTTGCGCAGTGCAGAAATCATTGCTTTCAGAGCCGGAGGATAATCTGCCGGAGCCATTTGATATTTCTAGGACGCTTTGAGGACAAAAGGTGCGGTGGCTGAAGGTAGTGTATTCTGGGCCTGGATCGCCTTCTGCAGATACCAGGCCAGAGGTGGATCATTCACTCCGGCCACTGTGGCATTTTCGAATTCGCGAATTGCTTCATCAAAACGTCCTTCGCGGAATAAAATCACACCTTTCCAGTAAGCGTCACGACGCTTTGCCTGGTTTGCGTCAAGGCCTCCTTGACGAGTGATGACCTCGTAAATTTCCTCCGGTGAGTTACCTTCTCCTGTAGGCAGAAAGTCAAGTGGGCGCACCTCCACCGAATCAATCGCGGTGCCGTATAATCGGGCCCCGATCGCGACAGTTGCGCCATACTCCATGTTTGCGGCACAGATTCGTTCGGCAGTGAGCCCCACCTCCGAGGCGAAATGACTGCGGCCGTTGGCGCTTGAATTTAGGAACGGCATGGCCGAACCAGTCTCGGCCGCAATGCGCACGTCAATGGAATGACCAAAGATTCGACTGCACTCAGTATTCCATTCACGCAGCCTGTCTGCCAGGGAGAGAAGAAACTCAACTGTCTGGTTGCTCACTGAGGAGTTTTTGCAGTTGGCAAGCCCGAACACGGCATCAAACCCTGTAACTCCGCACCAATGAACCACCGCACCTGCTTCGCGAGCTGCGATTGCTGCGCGATCAAGAACAATACTGAGTGCGTCACCCGCTTCTGCAGGCGGGAGTGCGTCGAGCATCGTTCTGAGGTTGTGGGCTCTGCAGATGACAAATGCCGCCTCAAAAGGTTGGGGCGATGCAAGTTCAATCTTTTCCCTGGACAATCGCGCAAGCGTCTGACGAGAGATCATTCCATCGAAAGCATGGGTCAATTGCTCTTCCCTGCGCAACGTAGCACTCCTGCTTGCTGTGACTGCAAAAAGCGAGCCGAGAAGAAGCGCCACAGCAGATGCTGATGGTTCAAAAGCAAAACGAAAAATTGCCGCGATCGCTGAGCCTGAAAAAACCTCGATTATGGCAACGACCAGGACCAAGAGAATTGCCAAGGGGCGCGTGTAATAAAGACAGAATAATGAGGCCCCCAAGCCCGCTAAGCACGCTGCTACGAGATTCGTCCATTCTGGTAAATCGACCAGGGGAGATGTCACCCCCATCTCTGTCAGCAAACCGAACCATGCGGCGTCGGTGCTCAGAAAAGCGTTGAATTTTGCCGCCACGGCACTCATAGCCCCGGCTAGGAGCCCACACAGAACTGCTGTTCTAAATTTTGACATAACCAAGAAAGGAGGACGCAAAACTCAAGAGTTTCTTTGTGTCTGAAGCTAGCGGTAGCGAAAAGAAACGGAATCAGCTCTCCGCGCTAGTGGAATTTTTCTTCCGGCCGCAAGCTTCAACGATGAGTCGGCTTAGGAATCCCTCCGGATCTTCGATAATCTCTGCCCCGATTATAAATGGAGGATCCTCGGCGCTGCGCCCCAAGAGAGCCAGACCGTAAGGATAATTTTTGAAGAGCTTTTGGCAATGAGAAAAAAGCCCTGTGCCGCGTTCTTTTGCGATTTCCCCAAGCCGATCTACTGCTTCCGGAGTGAAGCTGATCGAAAAGCCATGCTCCTTAAGGAATTCTGCGGCAAATGACTCTGCTTCGGTCTGCAAAGTACTCTTCATTGAGGCGTATTTAGCTTTCATAACCTCAGCCAGCCGTTGCGGCGCATTCGCAACGAGTTCTGCATCAACAACGATTGTCTCGCCTGGCAAACCGCCCAACTCGAACTTAAAGTCTCGCAAAAGACGCTCGCACACGCCGAGCAGTGCCCGCGCCCCTGTCGCCTCTTTCGCAGCCATTGCAGCAATCGCCCGTAGTCCACTCTCCTCCCATTTTAGTTCAAGGCCATAGGCTGAAAATTGACGTTCATATTGTTTCAAAACACTCCCCTCGGAGCGGGTCAACACTTCAAAGAGCCCTTCTTCATCAAGGGAATCGAACACCACCCTGACGGGCAGTCTCCCGATAAACTCCGGCTCCAGGCCGAATTTGACAAAATCGCTTGTAACAGCCTGTCTCAAGGGATGGCTCTCGCTGGTCTTTTCGTGAGCGCCAAAGCCGATTTTTCGACCTGGCAGGCGTTGCAAAACAATTTCCTTCAGCCCTTCGAAGGCTCCGCTGACAATAAAAAGGATAGATCTCGTGTTAATGATCTCTGGAGCAGAACTGCCAGTGCGTTGAAATTCCATCATTGCCCGGAGTTGTCCCTGAAGATCCATCGGATTTCGGGCCGGCACCTCGGTTTCCTCCAGCAGCTTCAGCAAAGCCACCTGAACGCCTCGTCCACTGACGTCGCGGCCCATTGATCCCGCTGAGGCAATTTTGTCAATCTCGTCTATGTAGACAATCCCATACTGAGCAAGTGCGACATCGCCATCAGCCTTCCGCACAAGATCCCTGATGATATCATCCACATCGCCTCCGACATATCCTGTCTCACTAAACTTAGTCGCATCAGCTTTAACAAACGGAACGCCGATCAATTCGGCAAGATGTCGCACCGCATACGTTTTGCCTACTCCAGTCGGGCCGAGGAGCAAGACGTTTGGTTTGAGGTAATCAATTCGGCTATCAAACCCAGAATTTTCCTGTTTGCTTTCGGCATCCAGAAGAGCACGAACATGGTTGTAATGATCGCAGACCGCCACCGCAAGAACCCGTTTGGCTTCTTCCTGGCGAATAACAAACCGGTCAAGGTGTCGCTTGACATCTCGCGGAGTGAGATGGAAGGAACGAATTCGGTCGAGGGCGCTTTTTGAGCCGTGCCCGATATCCTGAGCGTCTTCTGAAGAGATGTTCTCGTGAGGACGATTAACATCGAAGTTTGGAGAAAACGGGAAGAGTTCCCGCAGGCGGCGGCTAATCTCTTCAGGAGTGGGAAAATCGGGTTTTGGCATAAAACAATTTATATCCTCTCAGCGCGGTGTAAAATAACATCGGCCGGGTTCATTAAATAACAAACCCGGCCTGGATGCTTTTTGTTTGGTGCGCTCTCAGATCAACCTTCTACGGTGATTTTGCGTGGTTTTACCTGCTCCGCAAGTGGCAGAGTGACGCGCAGCACACCGTTTTCAATCCGGGCAGCGATTCGATTTCGATCAATCGAGCCGTCCAATTCAAAAACACGCCGAAAGTTTGCCCGACGTATTTCGCGGTAGACGACCCTCCCATCAGTTGAGGGAAATGCGCGCCGTCCAGTGATGATCAGCTCGTTTTGATCAACCGAAATCTCGATGCCCTCTTTCGAGACACCTGGCATTTCTGCCTCAATTAGATAAGAGCCATCGTTGCTTTGGCGAATTGCAGTCGCAGGAGTCACAAAACGCTCCTCCGTCGTGCGAGCCTCACTTGTTTCTCTCGTTGAATCAATAGTGTGGTTCATTTTATCTCCTTTCTTATTGTGGAAATCTTTTAGGGGATTGAGCCTGGCCGCGCCCCTGCGCGACCAGGCCATTGGCTTTTTGAATTAATTCTCGCCCACAGTGATCTGTTTCGGCTTTGCTTCCTCCGACTTTGGCAGACGGACTGTCAGAAGACCGTCTCTGTAGCTGGCGGTAACGCCATTCGCATCCACCTCGGCGGGTAATGACACAGTTCGGCTGAATTTACCGTAGAAGCGCTCGTTCCTGTGGAATTTACCCTCGTCACTGGGAGTTTCTTCTTTGCGCTCGCCGGAAATGGTGAGCAGGCCTTTGTGGAGAGAGATGTCAATCTCCTCCTTCTTCATGCCGGGAAGTTCAGCAATCACAACAAGGGCGTCATTTTCCTCATGGACATCGAGTGCCGGTGCCCATCCGCCGAGCATTCTCGCTTCGCGAAACAAGGGGGCAAAACCAGACTCAAAGAGTCGGTTAAAGTCATCCCTTATGCTAGCGAGTTGATCGAATGGAGTCCAATTGCTTACGAGTGTTTCAGGGTATCGAATCAGTTTCATAGGTGTTTTTCCTTTCTTTTAGGGTCACCAAGACCTTTAGCTTTTTTCATGCCAGACTAACAATATCAAAGACACAATATATATATATTTGATGACCAGTATGATATTTGATATAGGTAACCAAAGGGAATAAACATGTGACGCGAAATGATACATTGCTTAGTTTTTCTAAGCGATCTTGAATGTGTCAAAAAGATTCATTTGGGTATTCCATCTAAGGAGAACTAGTACTCTTTCCCATGAGCCTTTCGGCTGCTTTCCAATTCAGCCGTGGTTGTCTTTGTGTAAAGACTCATCGCCCAACTGCATCCAACGAAAGGATAATTTATCCTTATTTTCTTAAAAGAAATATTCATCGTTCCTCGAACAGGCCGTAAAAGCTGGTTTTTCCAATCCAAGCGCTTGGATTTAGACTATGTGCTGTTGCAAAAAATCATTCCCGGCCCTCAACTCGGCCAGTAGGCTGCGCGTGCTCAACTCGTGAAAAGAGACTGAGAATGAGAATTTTTTTGCGATCTTCGCGCTTTGGCGTGAGCCCCTCGACAGAGCGAACAGCTTAGCCTTATTCTATTTGCAGTCACCTAGAGAACCATCCATGAAATTTAATTTCCTTCAGATGCCGTTAGACAGAAATCACACTCTTGTCGGGAATGGAAATAAATGATAGCATGAAAGGTGAAAGGCTAATGACTGCGAACTTTTACCCAAATTAAATATAACTGCTGTTTTTGGGTCTATCATTGTAGCGATATCGCAGGGTTGCCGATCTTTGTGGCCCGCTGAGGTTTTGCTGGGTCGCGGTTCTGCGCGGCGGCGATGATGGCCAGAATGCCCCAACCGGCAGCGAGTTGCAACAACGGGGTCCAGAGGCCCAGATCGGGTGTCTCCATCAACAGCAGAGTGGCGCCGCATTGGTCTGACACACGACGGCGCAGTTCATCTTGGTCAACGGGATCGATGTCGACCGCGACGACTAGGTCGTCCGGCTTAAGCACCTCGTGGATGCCATGTAATCCCAACGATCCGGGGAGGTCACAGCCAATGTGCCCGGTGGCCTCCATGGTCTTCAGAGCCAATTCGGCGGTGACGCCGGCGCAGCCGCCGGTCCAGAAAAGCCGCTGCACCTGTGCCGGATGCGGCACGACGGGGTTAGTATCTAGCACGCTTTCTAGAGCCGTCGCGAGGTTTGCAGGGAGCGGACTACGCGACACCGCCTGGCCAAGCGCCATGGCCATCGCCAGCACGCTACTGGTGGCTGGCACCGCCATCTCGGCACGCGGCAGTAAAACATGGTGCGGCAAACGGCACAGTGGCCCTCCAGGAATGCCCACCAGGGCAACCGAGGCGGGATGGTTAACGAGGCGCGGCAAGAGCTCGACCACCTCGCGCGTGCGCCCGGAGTTCGAGAGGCACACCACGTTCCAGCGTTCTAAATCCAAGAGGGCGGCATGGCGCCCGCCGAGAACCTCAACCGGCGACGGCCAGGCGCACGCGCGAGCGCAGGCCCGCGTGAAGTCGCCAGGGAAGAGCTGCGACGAGCCCTCGCCAACCAGCAGCAGGGGCCGCGCGGGGTCAACCACACGGCGCAGAACCTCCAGCCCGTCAGTTGGCCAGTTGGGCAGTAGGTCAAGGATGATACGGCAATCACGGTCGAATGTGTTCATAGGCGGTTACCAATTAGAGGCGTAGCGGCTGTAATGCAAACAACTGTCGTTCAGTCCGCCGGGACGGCAGCGCTCCATCCACAGCTCGCGGTGCTCGGCGACCAGCTCGCACATGCGTGCTGCCAGCTCTTTGCGGCCGGGGACGGTTAGTCCGGTGCGGCGCAAGAGGGCCCGGTCGACGATCCAGCGCATAACGGCGGCGGCGTGCTTGCACTCGCGTATGAACAAGGCGTCAGCGTTCAATGGCGGATCACCAAGGGCATCGAGGTGTGTAGCGACCTCTTCCCAGGCTTCGCGATCACCCCAGCCGACTGGTTCAAAGATGTTGGTGGCCAACTCATCCCAATGCGTGCACACCTTATGTTTGTTGCCGCGAGTGCGGTTCCAGTCGGGACGTTCTCCACGTGAGATGGCACCGTCGAGGTCTCCGAGGCGTGCCAGCCACAGGCCGAGCGCATCTGTGCCGAAGGCGTGTCGGCCGGCGGCCACGTCGTCGTATGCGCCGGGGCCGCTCCACGCCGCTTGGGCGGCGTCAGCAAAACCCATCAGCGTGATCGGCCATTGCTGGCGGTGGCCACCATCGCCCCAGGCGGTACACAGAAATCCTTCGGCCTCAGTCTCGGTGGCGGCGAGATCAAGGTTGGCGCGGCGCATCCAGGTGCGTCCGGTGGCCGAGTTCCAGCAGTTGGTGCCGGGTGCCACCCACACGGAGCGGCCGACGGCGCGGTGCGAGGCGGCGCGGGTGGCAAAATCAGTGTCGGCGCCATAGCCCCACACCAGGGCGATGAGGTCGGCGGGCAGGCCGCCGCTCTCGTTGGGCTGGGGATCGCACCAGAACTGCGGCCGTTTGCCCAGATCGCGCGCCAAGGTGCACACGCGGGTGACGTATTCGCTAAATACGGTGCCGCGCCCGCGTGCGGTGCAGGCGTCGCGGCTGCGGCCCATGCCCAGATCCCAGGGCTCGTCGCAACCGATGTTGGCATAGGGTCCGCTGCATCGTGGTAGTTGCTGTTGCAGCAGATCGGCGATCAGCGGCAGAGTGCGTGGGTCGGTCGGGCACAGGGTGTTGGGCTCGACATACCAACCGCCGTCTGCCAGCATGTGTGGCACCGTCACCTCGCCGAGCGGGGCATAACGCGGATGACGCAACCAACGCTCGAAATGGCCGAGGCAGTTTTGGTTGGCGTTCAGCGCCACACCTTGGCGTCGGCAGTATGCATCAAGGGCCGACAGTTCTTCGAGCGACAACGGTGAAGCCGAGCGCCAAACGTCGTCGTGGCCGACGTAGGCGATGGTGTGTTCCACGTAGAGTTGGAGATGATTCATCTTCCACGCCGCCAGGTGGTCGACGAGGCCGAACAAAGTGGTCATGGTCGGCACTCTGTCGCGACTGATATCGAGCATGACGCCACGCTGGGCGAAGCGCGGTGCGTCGTCGATCACCAGGCAGGGGCACAGCTGTGGCAACTGCGCCAGAGTGGCGCGGGCGTTGCGCAAACCGGTAGCGGTTCGGGCGATCAGACGAACATTTGTGGCGGTTAGCTCGAGACGATAGGCTTCTGGCCCGGGCTCAGCCACGTCGCCCAAGTGTTCTTCCAGAGGAAGTTTCTTCCAAACAACAGGCTCTCCTGTGACAGTTAAACGACGGGGTGTGGGGAGCAGATGCAACGCTTTCATAAGAAATACTGATCATAGTGTGCCGGATGGTAGGCGTCCCATGTACAGCGGCGCAGGTGCTCGACAGGGGGAGCACAGCGCAATTGCTCCAGCACATACTGCTGGCTGGCAAAAGCGGCGAAAGCGCGCTCTTTGACCTCCCAGCCAGCGGAGGTGCCTGTCACGCGCACGTCAGGTGGGCCAGCGAAGGGCGCGTATACGGCGTAATCCCAGCGTGTCGGCAGCGCGATGGGACGACCCAGCTCATGCCAGATCGCGGTGGCCGACCAAAAGCATGCGATGTCAAGGTCGGCTGCTACCGCCTGGTGGTCGGGATGCACATCTAAAGGATTGGGACCGCAAACGACGGTAGGGCGCACCTGCCGCATCACTTTAGTCAGCCGGCGTCCCAACTCGCCACGGTAGCCGATGAGCTGCGTGTCAGGCAAGGCCAGATAATGCAGATGCGCAGGTGGAAGGCCGAGCACGGCACAACTGTTGCTAAGCTCTGCTTTCCGTGCGGCGGCTATGCTTGCGCGCTCGGCAGGATCGCAATACCCCATTGCCCCGTCTGAGGCCACGATTAGATGCAGTTCGATATTTTCAGCGATTGCAGCTGCGGCGATCAATCCCATGCCAAGCACCACGTCGTCGTCGTGCGGAGCCACACACAGCCATGGACCCGGGCCAATGGCCTCGGTCAAGGAATGGGCATCGGTAGTGCCACGCCGTTGAATGCGCTGGCAGAAAGAGTTCATAGTTGTGTTCCTGTCGTTCGCCGATCGAAGATGCCGAATGAGTTCGCAGAGTCTTTAGCAAGATTTGAAAGTGTTCATCGTAATTAACCAGACCTACTCACGACGAGCTGAAGCCTGATGGAATTGGCTGACTCCAAGCACCTCAAGGAAATTAGGTTTCAGTCCTCCCGCTCCCGACGCGAAGTTAAGCATAGTTGACTTTTTTGGGCTCAATAGGTGTTCTATAAAAAAGCTATCGTACACTTTCGAGTCATGCAACAGCGGCAGTTCACAAATGAACCTCGTCACCTGGTTTACAGAAAATGTTTCCGCATGTCAACTGGAATCGAACATCCGACTCCGTGCACACTATGCAGTTCTTGGAACTCAGGCTGAGCTGCGGATGGAGTCGACTGCCCTGACGCCCTTTGCGCATTCGAGATCAGGGTCAAGAGCGTTGTCGGGAAGAAGTTGGCAGAATGAGAATGTTGTTTCCTCTTTTCATAGAATAAAAGTGACTAGTTCACTGCAGACTTTAAGGCTATTTTTTTATGAATTCATACTTTGCTCGCTCGTAGAAAGCGTAGATTCCCAAACGGTATTTGCCCATAATAGAGTCGCCCTTGATAAAGTCATTTGCCAGTGGCCCGATCCAGCTCGCATTGTTCTGTTCATACCAAATAAAGTGGTGGGGAACGACGAATTCCGTGCGCGGTGAAACACAAACGAGCAAAAAACCCGTCCGCATCGGAGACACGCTCTCGTCGGCCCAGGAGCGAAATCAAATCCTAACAAAATCACTCTGAGATTTTATGGGTCAGACATCGGCTCGACAATGTTTTCCTGTTCTGCTAAGCTTACCGGATGGAAGCCTCCTCTCCAATGTTTTGCCGCAGGGTAGAAATCCCGCTCTCCAGCTTCCCTTACAGCGCGTATGTTGGCTCAGGTCTGCTTGAGCACGCGGGTGAACTCTGCAAAAAAGCAGGGCTGTCCGGGAGATGCGCGGTTATCGCTGATTCGAATGTCTTTCCGCTACATGGCCAAACCCTAATAAAAAGTCTAGAGGCTGCCGCTTTTTCGCCGCAAGAGATCCTTTTTCCGTCTGGTGAAGCCTCGAAAAACCTCTCCGAAACCTCTCGACTTTTGGAAGAACTCGCCCGTCTTAAACTCGATCGTCAATCGTTCATCGTTGCCCTTGGTGGCGGAGTCGCCGGAGATCTGGTCGGTTTTGTGGCCGCGGTTTTTTTGCGTGGCGTGCCCTTTGTTCAGGTGCCCACGACCGTCGTAGCACAGGTTGACAGCTCTGTCGGAGGCAAAACCGGAGTCAATCTCACCGCCGGCAAAAACCTGGCGGGAATTTTCCATCAACCGCATGTTGTCATCGCCGACACAGCGACTCTCGACACCCTTCCAGATCGTGAATTCAACGAGGGGATTGCCGAAATAATCAAACACGCCGCTATCGCCGACGAAGCACTTCTCGCGCAGATCGAAAGATTTCATCGGGGGCAACAAATTGAAGAGATCATCGCCCGCAACATTGAAATAAAGGCCTCAATCGTGGCTGCCGACGAACGAGAAACCAAGGGTCTCCGTGCACTTTTGAATTTTGGTCACACCCTCGGTCATGCCATCGAGAAAGCCGCAGGCTACGGAAGATATTTGCACGGGGAGGCTGTTGCTCTCGGCATGATTGCCGCTCTCCGGCTTTCTGTTCTCAAAGCCGGTCTGTCTGAGTGTGAGGCCCAGCGAATCGCAGCCGCAATCCGGCGTTTTGATCTTCCGAACCGTTTGAGCACCGCGCTTGATCCAGAATTGGTTGTTGGAGCCGCTCAAAACGACAAAAAATTTTTGTCTGGCAGGATTCGGTTTGTTTTGACCAAAGCCATCGGCAGCGCCTTTCTTTCTGAGGAAGTCACCCGCGAAGATCTGTTAACCGCCGTGAAACAACTTCAGAAATGACGCCTTCGCCTTTGTTCCATCGTTGGTTAAATTCGTGGTATATCCGGGTGCTAACCATCGCTTTGGTGGGCATAGTCGCGCTTCTTTGCGTCTATGAATGCCTCAACGAAGAGATTGATGCAAAATGGGAACTTATTAGCGACGGTGTAAGGGAAGAGAGCGCTCATAACGATGGAGACAGCGTCGCCGTTCGTTTCAATGGCCGAAGCGAAGTCTTCCGGCTTTACTTCGTTGACACCCTTGAAACCAATCCGGCTTCCACACAACGTCTTGCACGACAGGCCGCCACCTTTGGCATACCACCAAGCCGGCTGGACTTTGCTCGCGAACTCGCGCAGCGTGCCAAACATTTCACCCGTCAACAAACCTCTAATGCGTTTCGTGTCTATACTCGATGGGAGAAAGTCTCGCCGGGCAGTAATAACCCCTCAGTCCGCGCGTTTATCGAAACCCAGGGGGGAGACCTTGCGACCCTTCTCGTCCGTAACGGGCTTGCCGTCATTAAATCCGGCTCTGCAGTGTCAGCGCATCCAGATGGACGTTCCGCGGCAAGCATCCTTACCCAGTTGCGCGCTGCTGAGTCTGAGGCCAAAAAAGACGGGCGCGGTGGCTGGGCCCGCGCACCAAATAATCCCATGCCACCGCACAATTGCCTCGACGCAAACGACCGCGACGCACTGATTTCCGCCATTGGAAGCAAGACCCAAGTGGAAGGCCGCGTCAGTCGAATCGGCAGCCTGCCAAACGAAAGGATACTCTTCCTCAATTTCGCAGGGAACGACCACTCCCATTTTTGCGCTGTTGTTCGTAGGCCATCGCTGGATAGGCTGCGCAGCGTTCTTGGCAAAAATTTCCCTCACAATCTGGAAAACCGCACGATACGCATCTCCGGCGCTGTCACAGAATACAAAGGCAACCCACAAATTGAAGTCACTGATCCCACTCAAATCATTCTAATGCCAGACGGAGGCCAATAGTTTCAGAGTTTCTCTCATTAGCTCCTCAATGCTGGTCTCTGGGTTATTGCCCCAATCGAAGTGCATCCTGTTGTGAAAGTTTCGCCCCTCGGAAAGTTTTTGACGAGCCTGTAAAAGCCCCTTCGATTGACTCTGGACGATGCTGTTTTTCCACCATATATTAGCCGCTCTCGAAGCACTCTTCGCAACTAAGAAGCGAGTGGGGAGCGTTTTACTTGTTTACTGTCTTTCTTTTGGTGCTGTAACCGATGAATGCATGCAAATTTTGATTGGTTCTCGGGACAAAGGATTGCCGTCTATCGCTCACTGCGCGGAATAAGTGGCGACGCTTCCATTCCAAAACGAAAGCATAATGCTGCCGTCTTTGGCAATGCTCAACCCGTCCCAAGCGAGGCGGCCGGGCAGCTCGATGCTCCACAAAACTTGGGCATCGTCGCGGCGCAAGGCCGAGAGATTCCAATCTTTCACGCTCTCCAGTTTGCCGTCACGGGGGTGGACGACGAGCAGTGCGTTGGCGGACAGAGCCATGGCATAGGCAGGAAGTTCGGGTGCCTCCTTCCACAGTCCTCCCTCGGGCAGGCCGGAGCCTTTTTCCACCAACGAGCCAAAACTAAAAGGCACTTGCTTGTTTATCCAAGGAAAGCGTGGTGCACCATCTGGCAGCGCGGCGAGCCGTTCGCGCAGCTCGGCGAGCGGCCACAACTGCATCTGCGGAGCTTGTTTGTGCCCCGCGAATGGGCGGGCGAGCACGATCTGCTCAGTGTCGAAAACGGGCGGGGTCATCGATCCCTCGATCAAATCGGCCCCGATATTGCGCAATGGGGCGGGCGAGACTTCGAAGTCGGGTTTGCAGAGCGTGTAGAGCATCTTGGCCGGTTTTGCCCATGCGCTGAAATCGTCGTAGATACGCTTTCCTCCATAGATGATCTCCCTCGTGGGCAACACCGCCACGTCGCGCCCGAAGGTCAACTCGCCCACGCGATCCGCGCCGCTCAACTCCGATTGCGGCGGGAGAATCAACTCTCCAGTGCGGCGGTCAAGCGCTGCGGGGGCAATGCCGCCGGGGTGGAAGAGAATCCGCTCTTCATCGAGCGCCAGCAGGCCGGCCAGTCCAATCTTGTGCTCGCGGATTTCGGATTGCCATAATTCTTTGCCGGTTGCGAGATCGAGAGCCGTCGCGAACAAGCCGTTGCCACTTTGGAATCCAGCCAGTGCGTAGGCGATGCCGTCCGCGCAGGCCAACCCGCCGAGGACAGGCCAGGTCGAGGCGAGGTGCCCATACCACGCGATGAGCCTTTGCCGGTCGGGGACGCGATAGCTCCATGCCAGCGCACCATCGGCGGCATCCACACAGTAGATCGTGCCGTCCGCCGCGCCGACGAGCAGACGCCCGCGATGCCATTGCGGAGAGATAGTCACCTTTGAACCGATGGGGAAACTCCAGCGCTCCGCGCCGGTTTGGAGGTCGAGTGCCCGGACGACGCCTTGGCTGTCTGCGAAAAAGACCGTTCCGTTCACCGCAATGGATTGCGTTGGCAAATGCTCGGGGACTTCGAGATAGCGCATGTTCCAAGTCGGTTTCGGATCGATCACAGGGTTTGCCGTGGGTGGAGACCAGCGCCATTTTTCGGAGGGCGGAGATTCGGGAACCCGCGCCGCAGTCGCACCCGAGCGGCGCGTGTCGTGGCGGAATGTCGGCCACTGAGTAGCGAGGTCTCCCTCGGGCAAGAGCGGACGCCCGAAGGCAGAGCCTCTCACCAAGCGCTCGGCGGACGCATTTTCCGACGGCAGCGGCCCCGGATCGTGGGTGAACGCCCGGAATCCGTGAATCTCCAAGGCGCAGGTGCAGGTGCTTGCAGGGCTGATCGCGACCCCCGAGGAGACGATAACACCGACATCGCACGGGGACTTCAAATCCATTCTGCGGAGGACTTTGCCGTCCTCCGGATTCCACACTGTGCCAAATGCACCGAATATTTTGTCTCCGACCATGAAGGGTGGCCCACAGCTATCGCCAACCACGCGGGCCGGCCCGACCTTTTCATTTGTTAGCAAGCTGTAGAGCCCTTCACCACCGGCTCCGCGGCGAATGACGTTGTCGCCCCAGAGGATGTCGGGGGCGGAGCGGCCAGTGTGCTTTGATGTATCCTCAGACCAGAGCAAACGTCCGTCTTGCGTTGCCAAGGCCACGGCGCGCTTGGACAATGCCGTTGAAAAGTAAAGCACTTGAGGAGTGGCGGCCAAGCCGCGCAGTGAAATCAGCAATTCGTGCAGATTGCGTTCTGTGGGTTCGTTCAGGGCGGCGAGGGTTTCCGCGTCGCGATTTTCCCAAACCGCCTTGCCGGTAGCCAGCTCCCGGCAGGCAACTTTGATCCCCTTCGTGGGCTTCGCAAAGAAAGCGTTGGTTTTGGACTCCACTCCCGGGTTCGCAGCGTCCTCCCTGTGAACGTGGTAGTAGAGCCGTCCGTTGAGAAGCGCGATCTCGCGTTCGTCGATGTCGCCCTCCTCCACCTCGCTCCAGAGAGGCTTGTTTCCCGCCAGATCATAAACCGCGAGATGACGGCCGTATGGACTCCTCGATATTTGCTGCAAGGGGGCGGTGGAGAATGTGTCGGGCGCCCCGGCAAGGACAGCGAGGGTGTTGCCTTCGCGGGCCAGCCATTTGATCTGCCCGTCGGGGAGCGGCCCAGGGATGCGCGATTTTTCCGCACCCGTCTCGCCATCAAGCAAGAGGACATCCGGCCCATCGATCAACGCAAGATTGTCCCCGACCACAACCATGCAGGAGCGGCCCGGGTAATAGCCCGCGCTGTTGTTCTCGCGCGGGCCGTCCCACGCGAACGGGCGCTCCCAAAGCAATTGGCCACTGCGCAGGTCGTAGCAGCGTAGAGAGACGCTGTTCACAAAGGCCCGGTTGGCCCAAACGTGGTAGGCTCTGCCGTGGTCAGCCACCATTGTATCTCCCCAATAACCTAGATGCGTCGGCAACGCATACCACGCAGGGAGGAAAGGCGGGTTGAGCGTCTGATCGAGCGAAGTTCGCGTATTCGCAGGGTTATGAAATTTGTGAGTCCACATATCGCTCCCCTGCACAGGATGCTTACCGGCAAAGAGAAATGCTTTTTCTGGCGATTCGCGGAGGAAAACATCACGTCGTGATGCGAGGAGTTTGCGGAGAGCTTCGGTTTCCTGAGGTTTCTTTCCATCGATTTCAAGAATGAGCACACCTCGTTCCGGAGCCAGAGCGGCCAGCCATGAGTCGAGATGCGTATCGTTCACCTCTTTCGCACCCACCCCATTCACCAATACCACTGTCACAGAGTTTGGCGCAAACGGGAAGCTGGCAGGGCTGCCCGCTATAGCGAAGAGCTTTTTGCTAAGAACCCCTGCAAGAGCGGCACGTTTCTTAGTCTCAGTTACAATCTCCTCTGAGTTCGACTGAGCGAGGACGATGAAAGGTCCTTTTTCCGCAAGAGCGACAGCGGCTTCCGAATTCTTTGTTTCCGGAAGGAAGACGATACCTCCGGACCGCGCAGTGAGTTGCGCGAGGCTTGCCCCGTCAATCAAAGCCCCCCTGGCAGTCGGTAGGAAAATGAGCGTCACCAGCAAAACGGATAGGGCAATAAATCGAAATCCGACAAAAAGGCTTCGTCTGAATGAAATTTTCTTGAGATACCCTCGTCCTGCTAGCCGAGTGGTGATGTAATGCCGGGGACAGTTTTGTTGATTCATATTCATATAAGGATCTGTTTACAAATTCTCTATGGAATGTGCTCCCTAACCGCGCGGTTCGCCGAATGATTTAGTGTCGCAAAAGTGATTTGCATTAAGACAACAACCACCAACGAAAAATTATTGGAGGATTTTGAATGCCTGCGTTTGTAGGAGTTTTTACGTCTGACATGAGAGGGGAAGGAATTATCGCTACTCGTTTTTACTGCTTGCGCGCTGCCTGCTGACTTTTTTCAGCCGCTGTGAATCAACGCGACAGTAAATTCCCCTATTTCCACCGAAAAATCAAACGTCCACGAGAACTCTTAAGCCGTGGGGCTCCAGATCGGGGTATTTGGGGCTAAGCTGGCAAATTCCTTGCGCGTTGCCGCGTGTCAGATTTGCTTAACTGCTGAGTAAACACCAAAGGTCAATGAAGTATTTATCCCCAATAGTTGCGGTAGTGCTCTCCGTCGTGTGGAGCAGCACTTGCGCGGTGCTCTGTCCGATTCTCTCAGAGGCTCTGCGACTGCCTGATGCCAACATTCTGCTCGCACTAACCGCCGTTTGGGCCTTGGGACATGTCGCGCTTTGGTGGATTGTCTCTCCGAGTTTTCCGCATCTTTTTGGGCAGAAAATCGCCGAAAAAGCTAAGACAATCTCGCTACCGGTGGCATTTGCGTCGAGCTTTGGGGGATTGGTTCTGTTCTCTGAGACGGATCCCGGTGGCAAAGTCTCCGCAGTAACGCTCATTGGATTTCTTGCCTTTGTATGGGCAATTCATGCGCTCGGCGTTTCCGGTCTTATGAAAATCAGCCCCCTTGAGCAATGGTCAGCCTTTATGGGCATGTTTGCTTACGCGGTTTTTCTTGGGACGATAACTGCTGACGGTTTTGAGTTGCTGGCAGCAGTGGCCGCAATGTTGTTGGTTTATGGACCAATTCTTGGACGATGGAGCTTCCGCGCTGCGTTAACCGGAAAGGGTGAGGAATGAGCTGGTTCTCGTTTAGGTTTGAGGATTTCGCGATCTCTTTTTTAAGTATTATCCTCGAAGGAATACCTTTTCTATTGGCAGGCACTTTAATTTCCGGTCTGATTGACGCTTTTCTTCCGGCAAAAGTCTTTGAACGCTTTAACCCGCGTCGCCCTGTGGTCGGGATATTTTTAGCTGCGGCGTTGCCGTTGGTGTTGCCAATGTGTGAATGTGGGGTTGTGCCTGTGGTGCGACGGCTTATTCGCAAGGGATTTCCTGCCGCTTGTGCGGTGGCATATATGATTTCTGCACCAATCGTCAACCCTATTGTCGCCCTGAGCACTTTTGCTGCGTTCAGTGGCGGATTTGCCACGAGCGATTTCTTTTCTGACGGCTCTGCCCCGTGGGTAATTACGGGTCTTCGCCTTTTCTTGGGGTTCTTCGTGGCGCTCTTAACCGCATCTCTGGCTATGCAATTTGAACCGCGATTATGGCTAGCAGAGGGGAAGCCGCCGAGGCGTCGACCAGTGCCGCCCATTCGTGCCGGGGTAACTGTGCAAGAAAATGGATGGGCGTCTGTACAAAAAAAACGCACTGGCAATTTCTTTTCTACTGGAAATTTTTGGCCTAAATGCGTGGAAGCAGTCCGTTGTGCCGCTTCGGATTTTCTCGATGTCTCCTTTTTTCTTGTCGTTGGTGCCGCGCTGACAGCGATTTTTAACACGGCGCTGAACCAGGCTGTTCTTGAACCTGTGGCAACAGAACCGGTCGCGGCGACCGGGGCGATGATGGGGCTCGCCTTCATTCTCGCTCTCTGCAGCACATCCGACGCGTTTGTCGCCAACACATTCACAATGTTTCCGCTTTCGGCAAAGCTCGCCTTTTTGGTGTTTGGTCCAGTGGCCGACGTGAAGCTCGTCTTCCTCTACGGGATGATTTTTAAACGGCGGGTCGTGATCGTGTTTGTTCTGGCGGCCTTTTTTCTCATCGGTGCGCTTTGCTTGCGCGTTGCAGATTTGATTCGATGAAAATACCACCTCAAAATCCATTCAAATTGAAAGCCTCTTCAATACTTCGTGCACTGGTTCTTTTTGCGTGGGCCACATTGTTCATCGGATTTGATCTCTCAGGTCGGCTGCACTACTTCCTTGCTCCGGGATTTCGCCCATTCATTTTGGTGTCCGGGCTTGTTCTTTTTTTACTGGCGGTGGTAGTGCTTTCAAATGGTGGCGCAACATGCTGCCATTCGAATGTAATTTGTGATCACCGCAGCGATGTGGTTTCAAAGACTCAGATTGCTTCAGCGGTTTTTCTGCTTTTTCTGCTTCTCAGCACAGCGTTTGCGGTTCCGAAAGGTTTCAGCGCTGAAGCTGTGTTGAACCGGATGGGAAATTCCGATTTCCATAGAAGTATTCCGCCGCCGGGCGGAAGTCGTTCCATCGGCCGCGGTAGAGCGAGAGTGGCGGAGAACGTTATGACAAATGGACAGCGTCGAGAGTTACTGACGCAAGATGAAGTGGAGACGCAGCCATACGATGCGATGTTTTTCGATCCTCAACCTCTCCTCACGCACGATGCGTCAGGCAAGATCGAGGCTGATTTGTTGGATCTCTGGGCGGCGGCGGCAGATCCAGGAATGCGCAGGAACTTTGTGGATCAGACGCTCATTGTGACGGGGCAGTTGTTGCCCCCCCCTGATCATAAAACCAACCAGCAAACCAATTTGCCCAGCTTCAAATTGGTGCGGCTCATGATCACATGCTGCGCGGCTGATGCGCAGCCTGTTTCAGTATCTGTTTTTTCGGACGAACTGCCTGATGCACCGGACATGGCATGGATAAGGATTGAAGGCACACTTGATCTTAAAATCGAGGAAGGGGAGTATGTCCCCTATATCCGCGCAAAAGATGTCCAACTCACTCAGGAACCGAAGGAGGTTTTTCTGTTCTACTGACCCGGCTCCTTAGAATCGCAAAGAGACACCGCATCTCAATGAGCGGTGTCCAGACACAGCCAACAATCCCGCATCGGCCTTGCCCGTTTCAATTTCAAAGTCAAAGAGATTCTCGCACGCCGCGAAAAACTCCGTGCCAGCTCGAGGAGACCATGAGACGCGAAGGTCAGCCACAGCAAAGCCAGCTAATCTGCGATGGTTGAGGTCATCTTCAAATTGACTGGAGGCTCCCCGACCTTGCAGTTCTATTTCCCAAGAGGGATGGGGAGTAATATGCAAAGAAGCTGTCATTTGATGAGCAGCAGCCTGCGCAGGTCGTTTTCCTGAGAGGGATGAGTATGTTCCGGCGTCGCCGACCCGACCATCAGTAAACAAATGCCTCACGATGAGACGAGCGCTAGGTGCTAATGCGTATTCCACGGCCGACTCGACGCCCAAAATGTCTATGCGGGGAAGATTGCGTTTCTGTCGGAGCGTAACACCCAGTGGCACTGAACCAAAGCTCTCTGACTCGAACGGGCCAAGCCCTAGCGTGACGTTGGCCACCCCGTCGTGCAGTTCATTATAAAACGCTCGTGAGGAGACTCTCAAATTGGCTGACGCTCGCAACTCTCCACCAAAATCAATGCCTCGAAGTTGTTCTGGACTCAGTGCTGGATTGGATTCCGTTATATCATCTCGCACCCGGAAAGGGCGGTGCAGTTCGTTAAGTGTGGGAACCCGACCGCCAACATAAACCGACGCCGAGAGGGTAAGCGGCTTCACGACCAGCCAGTTGGCGTCATAGCGCAAAGAGGGTATTAACCCGGAAGCACCAGGAGCAAGGCGTGTCTGCAATGGAAAACCCGAGGAAGAGCTCAGGGGCTTTTCGATTCGCTTCGAACGGTCGTTGCGCCAATAGTCACCACGCAATCCAAATTCATGTCTAAACGCACCGGACCGCATGACACCACGAAAAAAACCGCCCGCTAAAATCTGTCTTCCGCCAGCTTCTCGCAACCCGGTAAACCGCCCATCTCTCCATCGGAAGCGTTCATTCGTCTCTCCCTCAATCCACCGGGCATCGAGTCCCGAGTCTAAACGAAAAAAATCGGAAAACCGTTTGCCTAATTCAAACGCCAGCCCCAGCGACGATGCAGGAACTTTGAATTGATCCAAAGAGGGGGTTTCGAAAGTCCGATCCGGAGACACAGAGGAGAAGAAACTCATCAATCGTCTCGTCTGTGCAAAAGCCAAAAACCGCCACTCTGGGCGCTCACCCGTGGTGCTATCAGGCTGCAGGGTTATAACCACATCAGTTCCGCGCACGGCACTGCCGGTTAATCGGGTGCCATTTCCCCGTTCCTCGTCAAAATAACCAAGCTCTGCGGCGAATCGCAAACCGCCATCAAGACGCCGCGAAGTGCGCAGGTGAAGCGAACTGGCGCTCGACCATGCCGAAATATCCACCGGTCCACGTTAGCCTTCGGCAACGAAAGGGTGACCATCTGAGTGAAAACGCTTTGCCCGTACCTCGATCCAACTCAGGCCTCGCAAATCGAACATTGATACCGCCACCTCAGCATCAGTCGTCCCAGCTTCTCCCACAGAAAGTAGGACGGAATGCCGAACGCCCGGGGCGGCCAACGGTTTTTCCCGCGTAATATCCACCGTGCCCGCAAGGGCGCAGTTTCCAAAAGGCCCCGGACGCGCACCAGAGGAGAGATCAACGAAAGCGACATCTTCTGCAGATAATCTCGACCAGTAAATCCAGCCACCAAATGGATCATTCAGAGGCACTCCGTCTAGAAGGACGAGAGATCGGCCTGCCCCACTCGGTGCCACGCCCCTTAGACTAACTCCCTGCGTCGTCGGCTGTGCCTGCAAAGAGCCGGAACGTCTAAAAAGCGAAAAGCCGGGTACAACTCTTATTCTGTCATCCAAACGCAAACGAGGGGAACTGCGGAGTTCGACAGGTGTCAGGGTATAGACCCGGTCGAGTCATATCCCGCCACACGCTCAGAGACGATAACAAGGCGCGGTTTGGCCTCAGCCTCACCTTTAGCTGGGGCATAAAAAAAAAGCCAAAGAATTAGAGAAAACCAAAAGACCTGTCTAATCACGAAGACAAGGTTCACAGTTGGTGAACCGATCTTCCTCCCTAAGGCGAGCAGTTAAGCCTAAAGTTGTCAAGGTTTTTTGGGGACACACTGCCCCGCAGAACAGCAATTCGGACAAGGCTTTTCGCTCACTGCACAAATGCCCTGTTTCTTTTTCACACACGGGCAGCAGTCTTTTTTCGAGGCCGCAGTCGCACATCCGGCGAAAGCAATCGAGGCCCAAGCAGCGGCAAAAATGAGAGGAAAAGATAAATATTTTTTGATCATTGTAAATAGAGATAAAACTATATATAATTTTCACCTAGCGCAAGTCTGAAAGCGCCCGTGTCCTTCCAATCGCCGCAGGGCAATTTCCTTTCTTGGCACCGCAAAACTCCCGCCCTGCCGTAGGATGATTAGGTCTTTGAATACAACTCTGCGCCGCCGCTTACAAATTCTCTGCTTTTCTCTTTCATCCCAGCCTGCAGAGCGTCGGTTTCAGTTAAGTTACGCTTTGCTGCATAATTACGAACTTCTTCAGTGATCTTCATTGAGCAGAAGTGGGGACCGCACATGGAACAGAAATGAACACTCTTTGCTCCCTCCTGTGGAAGAGTCTCATCATGATATTGGCGGGCTGTTTCTGGATCAAGTCCCAGATTAAATTGATCTGTCCAACGGAATTCGAACCGTGCTTTGCTCAGAGCGTTGTCCCGAATTTGGGCGCCCGGATGGCCTTTGGCCAAGTCGGCAGCGTGCGCTGCGATTTTGTAGGCGATCACGCCTTGTTTGACATCATCACGACTGGGCAGCCCGAGATGTTCTTTTGGTGTGACGTAACAAAGCATAGCGCAACCATACCACCCGATCATAGCAGCACCGATCCCAGAAGTGATGTGATCGTAACCAGGAGCGATATCCGTTATGAGAGGGCCAAGGGTGTAAAAAGGAGCCTCACCGCACCATTCCATCTGTTTGGCCATGTTCTCCTCGATCAGATGTATCGGAACGTGGCCAGGGCCCTCGTTCATTACTTGGCAACCGTGCGCCCAGGCGCGGCGGGTCAACTCACCCTGCGTTTCCAACTCGGCAAACTGCGCTTTATCGTTAGCATCGGCAATGGAGCCTGGACGCAACCCATCCCCAATGCTGAACGAAACGTCGTAGGCTGCGCAAATCTCGCAAATGTCATCCCAATGAGTGTAAAGGAAATTTTCTCGATGGTGCGCGAGACACCATTTAGCCATTATCGAGCCACCACGGGATACAATGCCCGTCATTCGTGACGCCGTCAGAGGAATGAATCGCAAAAGGACACCAGCGTGGATTGTGAAATAATCAACGCCCTGTTCAGCCTGTTCGATCAGGGTGTCTCGGAAGATGTCCCATGTGAGTTCCTCCACCCGACCACCCACTTTTTCTAATGCCTGATAGATCGGAACTGTTCCAACAGGAACAGGACTGTTTCGAAGAATCCATTCGCGGGTGGCATGGATGTTTCGTCCCGTGGAAAGATCCATGATGGTGTCGGCCCCCCAATGCGTCGCCCAACGCATTTTTTCCACCTCCTCCTCAATGGACGAGGCCACAGCGCTGTTGCCGATGTTCGCATTGATCTTCACAAAAAAATTCCGGCCGATGATCATTGGTTCAAGTTCGGGATGATTGATATTTGCGGGAATAATCGCACGACCAGCCGCCACCTCGGCCCGGACAAATTCCGGTGTGATTTCATGCGGAATTCGCTGCGGGAACCGCCGAAAAACAAAAGGTGTAAACTCGTCCGTAGCACGTTGCGCCGACCCAGCGTGTTGTTTTAAGAGGTCATCCCGAATGATATCTTCGGAAAGATCTGTCGGGGCAACGGCCCGTCCCATATTCTCGCGAATAGCGACAAACTCCATCTCAGGAGTAATAATCCCCTGCCGCGCGTACCACAACTGCGTCACGGGATTGCCACCAGATGCACGTCGTGGACGACGCTTAGCACCCAGAAACTCCTTGAGCAAGCCACGCGATGTGGCGGCATGGGTTTCGGATAGATAACCGTTGTCACGCGCTGTGACCGGCCGCCCATCGTATTCGCGCGTGTCGCCACGACGAAGGATCCAATCTAAACGAGGTGTTGGCAACCCACGACTAACGTCAGCATGGTATTCCGGGCAACCCCAGGGGCCACTGGTGTCATACACCCGCACGGGCAAGTTTGGCTCGAGCGAACCGTCAGGCAGTCTGGTCGGAGCAAGGGAAATTTCCTTCATCGGCACCTTGATGTCAGGGTGGATATGCCCAACAACCCACACACGTCGAGAATTCAGAGAGTAAGCTTGGCTCTGGTCGTTAAAAGCTTCGGCAGGTGCAATCATAACAAAAACATTTATTTAGAAAATAACGATCGCAGAGGCCAGACACTTCGCTTCCTTCGCCGGCATAACCCGGATCAGGTTCAAAGGGTCCCCACCAGACTGGCGGATCTCAGTCGACACAACGCCGACACCCCTGCGTTATCTGTAAGCTTGCCTGTAAAATACCAATCGCAAGAAATAATTTTCTTCACCGTTCGGCAGAATCGGTTGTGCGCGTAGTAGCGCGGAGGACGTCGGGAAGAATCGCTCGTCAACGTTTAACCTCGGGATGTTCACCAATATCTTACGGAGGCCAGGTCTATATTCGTCGGCGAATAGACCTGCGGCATAGATCTCAACGATGGTCTAGACTCTCCTTTTGACGATTGTTTTCCTTTTACCTGCTCGAATCCAATCCGAGGAATAAATTCTGCGCCCTGCTAAAAGGGCCTGCCATCGTAGCCTTGTGCAAGGAGTTTTGCCTCATGACACAAAAGCAAGAAGGTGACGGTGATAATCAGAATTTTTAAAGACAAAAATCTTGCCTCGACCACCAAACAACCAAATGTTTCTATTCCCTCTTTAAGGCTGCCGGAATTGCTGTGGCTCGAAAGAACCACATTTTATTAATCTTGCCACAATCATCAAAAAAATAGGCAACAGACGATGACCCTCGCAAAACAAAAGCATCCGGGCTCAAAGTTATGTCTTGAAAATTTTTTGCGCCAAATTAATAACGGGACCACCCGGCAAATAGGGATCGAGTCAGGGAACAACTCCACGCTTGAACCGCCTTTTACGGGTTTTCACCGCCAACCTCCTCTCTTTGCCTGGACAAGATCGACTGGTTTCCCAGAAGACGAGCTATCTGCCAATCTTCCAATCTGACTAGCTCCTTCAAACAGAGTGCTGTTGCTGTTAAGACAGTCTCGTTTTTAGGGTCCGGAAGCAGCAATTGGGTGGTCAGATCCTTGCGACCTGCCAACCAAAGTATGGCTGCCGCATCACGACCGATTTTTTCACGCGGCTCAAGAGAAGCGACTCTGGCCAGAAGTTGCAGACCAACGTCATATCGCCCTGTTTGGAGCAGAGCAATGCCAGCAAGGAACCGGTCGTAAGCTTTGGGATTAGGAATCTGCGCAAGTCGATCGAGTATCCTCTGCCATTCCTCTGCCGCAACGGGTAAAGGAGCAGAGAGGTGAGTGTGGAACAGAGCGATCGATTCAAGACGAATGACGTCTGGGCGAAGCGGTTCGGACTGCGACGCCTCCCTCGCATAGGCAAGTGCTTCAGGGGTGTTGCCGGTTACCAGAGCGGCGCGTGCCGCAAGAAGGCGGTCCTGCAAAAAACTAGCGGTGGATCGGGCGTCGAGCCAATCCGGAAATGTGATGAGCGCCGCAATTAACATGCCGGCTACTGGTGCGGCTAGTTTGCCGAAATGACACTGCGATCTTAGCGGAACAACACCCACAAATCCCGCAGCGAGCACAGCGCAGAACGGAGCCAACGGCAGGCGGAATCGGTCGCTAGACAAAAAGATCAGCGCGGACCCAGCGCATACCGCAACCACCATCAAAAGCACCCCTGCTCGACCGTAGGAATCGCGCGGCAACGAGGCCAACCCGCCGACTCCGAGGACAAAAAGCACACCCCATGAAATGGGGTTCCAGAGGAGCAAAGGAGAGCGGGCTTTGTGCCAGGCGAAGGTCTTGTTATTGTATTGTTCGAAATCGTTTAAAAGATAAACCAACTTCTCAAATAAGAGCCTCCCCCAGCGCCAAGGGTTGTAGGTGATGAAAGCCAGTGTCTGCCCGTACCAATAGGCATTCATTTCCGCGATGGAAGCATCTTCCCGCCCGGTCTCGGCACGAAAGCGTTTTAAAGATTCAACTCTGGTCGGGTTTTGAGCGCGCCCGTCGGCGTCTAGCAGATGAATTTCGTCAAGCAATTCCTTTTGCAACAGCGAGCGTGTGTTGCCGTCCGGCCCATTGCTTTTGTATAAGTTGTAGGCCCCCTGCCACGGAAGGGGCGACCATCCACCGGCAAGCGACATCTGCCAGTTCAGATAAGCCGCCGAGACAATCCCGGCCCCAACTAAAAAATTAATGGCTCTCGAAAACCCATTACGGCGTGAACCGGAGTTGATAAAGTACGCCAGCACGGGTGCTGCAAGGAAAATTGGCAGGTAATGCGGACGGACAAAAACAGAAGCCATTAAAAGTGCGCCCGCGAGGAATAGCGTCCGGGTTTTGCGAACGAGCAGGGACGTCACTCCTGTCATCATTAAAGAGAGCCCGAAGGTTGTGTCGAGCGGCTCAGCTGCAAAGAAAACAGCAACGGGATGAAGTCCGTAGAGAAGCCCGGCCGCAAACACCCCTTCACGGACGCGAGGGTGCGCGCCAAGAAGCCAGCGGGCAATTTCGCAGACACATCGGGTTGAAATAGCATGGCAGAATACACCGAACAACCCCGCAAGAAACATCAGATCCTCATCCGAAGAAGCGGCATGCGTAAAAAAAGAAAGCAGCAGCGGCCAACCCATCGCACGGTAGAAAGGCTCATGTGGCAGCCCCCCCTCAGCAACATCCCTGGCAAGATCAAAAATCTCCCGCCCATCGAGCACCGGCACCCGCCCAAGAGGTGTTGTGGTATACCAGGCGAGATAAAGCAGACCGTAGACCAACGCCAAGCCTGCAGCCAGCATAGAGGCGCGTGCAGTGGCGCAAGAATCGGGGCTGCTTTCAGATGAGGGCATAAATGATAATTCATCTGCCTTTGGCGTTAAGTTCTCTCGCCAAATCTGTGGATTGCACACTCATAAGGGCATTGAGGAAAAGCGTCGAAGCAGTCGTCAGGGAGTTTCCAACATACAGCACGCCGCAACACAGAACTGGAGATTCTAGCGAGATCTGATTATTGCGGCACTTAGAGCTTTTCACAGGCAAAATGAGATGTTTATATCGGCTGGCTTACTTTGAGGACAAGCGACCAGCCGGTCAATCGGCCGGACTTCCCAGCCACAGGCACATGCGGGAATATGCTCTGCTGCTTGATAGGCAACGCTGTCTAACATAACCTTTTTCTGGCCCAAAGCCAAATGTTCCTCTAAAGCTTAAGGTGGGCCGAGATTCCATCTGTGCGGCCAAACAGCGCTATTGGAAGGGTAGATCACCCTGCTGGGACAGATCCGACCTTTATGCGCATCGGCCGTCCGGATAATCATCATTTCCACATCTACGGAGAGGTGACTCAAAATCAAAATGCGAGCCTTGCTTTCACAACTTTTACTGGTGGGTAACTGCTCAGGTAGCCGCCCGCCTTGGGGCGGCCAACTGTGAGTGAATGGCGGGGCGCACGCACCCGACGCGTGGGCGAGACTCACGAGGTGTTGACCGCTGGCACGAAGGGGGTGCCGAAGAACACGCGCTGCAACGCCTCCAAGGCGTTGAGGCCGTTCTTGCGTGCCGTGGAGACGTAGCCGCGGATGCGGCAGAGGTCCACGAGTGCCTCGATGCTGCGAAAGGTGCCGGAGATCTTCTGCCGCAGCTTCATCATCCGCAGATCCCTTTCCGACTGGTTGTTGTCGAATGGAACCTCGAAGTCGCGCATGAAGGCGAGGATTTCATTGGGGTGGTCGCGGAAGCGGTCGAGCAGATTGCGGGCTTTACTCTGCTTGCGGCGACCGCGCCGTTTTGGGCCGTGAGGCGCTGCGACTGGGTTTTGCGCGTAGCCCGCCCGAACGATCTGCTCGTAGCCCTTGAGGAACCG
>CALDSX010000029.1 GCA_937924445.1 uncultured Chthoniobacterales bacterium | reverse complement strand
CGGCACGCAAGAACGGCCTCAACGCCTTGGAGGCGTTGCAGCGCGTGTTCCTCGGCACCCCCTTCGTGCCAGCGGTCAACACCTCGTGAGTCTCGCCCACGTGTCGGGTGCGTGCGCCCCGCCATTCACTCACAGGTGGCCACCTCAAGGCGGGCGGCTACCTGAGCAGTTACACTCAACCGGAAATAATTTGGCGGTAAGTCCGCCCGTATTCCCTCAGCTCCCGTCGAATCAAATCCATGTAAGTCGCATCCGTTCCGATCGAAGCCCGACTCACACGAAGACGGAAATTAAGCTCTTTGAAAAACACGCGAACAAATTCCCCAAACGCTCGCACCACCCCTTCACCCGTTCGCTGGGACAGAAGAATTAACGACGGCTGGAGAAAATATTCTTTGCCATTCTTTTGACCACCGAGGCCCAGAAAATGATACCGTGCCACACGGTCCACGCGTTTCTGCACCCGATCCACGGGGCGCAATGCCACGAACCCTTCTGGCACGGGAAATCCGAAGTCCTGTTTCAAAATGCCAATAATGGCCCAGAAACCGCGGCTCCCAGAAAATGCGCCCACAAGCCGCGCGAGATGGTCCCAGTCGAACAAGGGGAATGACTTGAGAATTCGGCCCACAGTCCAAGCTGTTTTCAGACCAGGATCGAAATCATGCCAGCCGCAGTGGGCGGCCACATGTAAAAGCACGGCCTCGGGCCGCATCCGAAAAACGTTATCGAGAATCGGCTCGATGCCATCGAGCATCTCTTTCTCGGGCAAACCCGTCCAGGGACGGGCGACGGTTTCGTGTAGCTCAACCAACAGGCCGTTAAGAACGAGCGGCTCCAAGTGATGTGGTGTCGGGCCGTTTACGCGACCTGGTTCCATTCCCGATACAGCACCGAGCGCACGCAGCCGCGCGGACACCTCAGGCGCGCGGCCGTCAAGGATCAGCAGATCAATATCGCCGGGGGGCGGGCTCACCGACTCTGCCGTCTGGAAAAGTGAAATGGAAGGGGACTTTAAGAGAACCGCTCGCACTCCGATCTCACCAAGCACACCATTGATCTTGTGAAGCGCCTCCCGCGCCATCAGCAATCGTGCTGTCCCAATTTCAGCCGCATTCTGCAGCGATTTCCGAAAAAAACGAGGGGCATATTGACAAAGGAGCGGATCGTCCAACAGAGTTAGGAGAGGGCGGGCTAATCCCGCGCGGAGCAGGCGGGTAGCCAGAGAGCTCCAATCAAGATCCGCCCGGCCAATGACATTCGCGGCGTGGTCTGGCAGCCGCGTGGAGCCATCAAGCGCACCAAACAAAAAAAACCGAGGTGCAAGCACAGCATTGAGCCGTTGGAGGTTTTGCGTCTCATTCTGGCGCGAGAACAGTACCTTTCGCACCGCTGTCATTTCCGCGGCCAGATCATCCTGCGAGAGTCGTTGGCGCAACGCCTCCACCGCTAATGGAGCGCTTGCCAGATGCAAACAGATGTCGCACATGCCCGTGTAAGCAGACTTCGGAACAAACCCTGTCTGCTCCGGAAGGGCCAGCAGTTCTCGTAACATCCGTGCTGGGCCCAGCATTCGGATGCCTTCGAGATACGGGTCTTCTGCGTGTTTTTTTAACACCACGGTGAGTGGTTCGCTCGCTTCACCAACGCGCAGGGGCGATCCCAGTTTTTGAAAGTACGAGGGTCCGTTGCAGGCCGTCACCCGCCCGTTGTCGAGAATCGCTGGAGAACGGCAAGCATTACAAAAGCCGTCCTGAGACGTGCGTAACTGTGAGGGGTCTAAATGTTTCGCCCGACCTACCGGCTGCACGTCGTAGAAACGGAAACGCACATTTGGCAGGGAGAGGTGTTCCCTGTGAAATGTTTCGAGCTCCCCATCCTCCGCTGTGCGAGTGATGTTCAAGTTCATAGGTAGCGCCGCTTCGGAACAGGCCGCTGCGATATGACGCACGGGATCGAATCCCATAAACTCTGCGTGGAAACGGTCGTAGCTGATCGTCAGAAGAGACAGCCCAGCCTTGCGGAGAAGTCGCACCACACGAAAGGCCTCCGGTGCTGTTTGCCCCCAGTAACCATTGCTGGTCATTGCAACAGTCACCCCGTGGGACCGTAACCGCTCTGTCAAGCGAAGCACCAATGCTTCCCGCAACATCGGCTCTCCTCCCGTGAGGAGAACACCGCGAATCCCCGCAGCAATCATCCCCTCCACTCGCCGCTCCACTTCCTCCTCGGAAAGTTCATCTTTAATCCCGGGCCCACTCGCCACGCTACAATGCTCGCAGGTCATGTTGCAGCGCCTGGTGAGCATCAGGGCTGCCGTTTCGACAGAACCTTCCCACGGTGGTGGTTCGTCGAGATCATGGGGTGAGCAGGTAACTGTCATAGAGGCTATCCCAGAGCGTGAAAGGTTTTGTTGAGCGCGGCAGACATTCGCGTCGGCGTATCACGTCCAATTTCAAAGACCGGTACACTCTCAGCGAGACGCGCCGCACACCGGATCGCCAAGCCCATCCCTTGATTACGGGCACTGCAATAGGGCGCAATGGCGAAGACCGCATCGACAGGATCAACCGGCTGCACAACTCCGGGAGGAATTTGGCTGTTGCAACGCTGGAGCAGGAAAACTGAATGCAACGGAACAGGTGCGCTTCGTTGTTTCTGACAATTGGCGCGGAAAAGGAATCCCTCAGTCGTCACAAGCTGATGCCTTGACTGCAAAATTGCTGCCCAACAGTCCTCACCGAGAACGGAGCGACTGGTTACCCGGACCGAAACCCGTCGTGGCATAGGCCTTACATACCCATCCCGCTCATCCAGAACGGTCCAGTCGTCGCAAAGTAGCATCATTTTTTCCTTTAGCCAGAGCCAGAGCGCAAGTGTGCTCTTGCCAGACTCTCGTCGCCCGAGCAACGCCACCGCCCTGCCGTCCCCAATATCCACGAGTGCTGCATGCAAAGCGGCCGGTGCCGCAGGGTCGTCCAGAAAAGCCGCCACAGCATCCGCTTCAACAGCCCCTAGCACCCCGACTTCCTCACGCCAAACGCTGGCGCAATTCCCTTCTGACAAAACTAACTGCGGCCCTTCTCGATGAAGAGACCAGCGATGACAACTCCTAGCCGCTGGGGTTGAAGGTGCTGGCTCCCAACAGAGGAACAGATCTTTCGCCAGTAAGCTGGCTTCGGGGATGTTAGTTGAAAATTCAAACCGAATCCCAGCAAGTCCCCAGGAGATTGTCATTATTCCAAGTCTGCAAACTTCACACCCTTGCGCCATTCAAGACTAACTCGCTCCGGGTGTCGATGAAATGAGAGACGCCTCTAAAAGGCTTTTCAGAAATGCTTCGGTATCCGCAGCAACCTGTTCCTTTCCAAGGCCGGGATATTCCGAAGTCAAAAATGCAGTGAGATCTTCCGCTTTCTGTGGAGTGGTGAGCCGCGACCAGATCAGAGCGCCGGTCGCATTCAAAATGGTGGCATTGCCTGTCTCCGTATTGAGGAGCACCAACCGGGAACCCACTTTGCTGGCTTGGACACTTGGAGCAGCAGCATAATACAAGTTATTCATAAAAGAATTCTCGGTTCTACGGTTTGCATGCCTACGCTTATTCCTAAACACTTCCGCGCCTCGGTGAAGAGGCGCGGAAGTGATTTAAGTTCGTGTTAAGCTCTCAGCGCGTGGATCACTCAGGGAATTATGGGTGGTGGTGGTGTTCCCGATGGCAGCAGGGTTCCGGCGTAATGAGATTCGCGTTCAATGTCGGAGGCACTGATCTGCTTAACAATCGCCGGAGCTTCGTACTCAGTTTGGGTGTTGGTATTGTTATAATTAGTTTTGGTTTTTTCCATAGTGTTGGTTTTTCAGTTTGGTTTTTCCATGGGGTTGGGTCACACATGGTCAGCCCTCTGTTATTTAGGTCACGGTGAGCAGTCAAGCAAAATTTTAGGCAAAAACGTTTTTATAGGCGCAATAACGAGCCCCTCAACAAGCTCCTGTTAGGCAACAACTCTGGGAAGAAGCTCAACAGTCAAACTTATCAGCTTGACCCCCATTCTGCCCACCATCATCAGCACCTAATGAAGGAGTTAAAAAAGAAAAATGCGCGTGCGGATCACGGGGTACTTGAATCTTTAGTTAAACCACCGGCAGCCGGGGCGGCTGCGGGGGAGATTGAACAAAGTGCAGCCCGTCAGGACGAAACTCGGCTGGAGCCGAGGGAATTAGTACGGTTCATCGGGAGTTGACAAGGGTTTGGCGTTCGTCGCACCTCGCGCCAGCGGCTCGGCGTGTCTAGGCTATTTGCATTGTAGTTTAAAGAGGATTCCGCCTGCTGCAGATAGCAGAGGGATTGCACCGATGATCTAAGGCCACGGCGTGGATTGCGAGAGCTCAGCGTGAACAGCAGGCGATGGTTTTGGCTTTGATGATTCTAGCGGTGGAGTGGAGTTTTCCCCACTGACAACTGAACTCGAAGTTGGAGCAATAGGCCTGACATAAGTTTGTTGAACCGATTCTGGAGACTTTAGCGTGACCATTGGGATGGTAGCTTCGGCACATTTATTAAGCCGCTCTGTAAGTTCAGCCCCACCTTCTAGATGTGATAAAAAAGGACTGTCCCTTTATACACTTAACTTAATTTTACAAGACCTCACATTCCACGGCGCCGTCCGGGCTATATCAACCTCTCGATGAGTTTTCTGGGTAATCTCCTCAGCCTGCGCTTTAGGCTTGAGCTCGAGAACGCGCCAAGCAGCTCTATCCTTCTCAAATGGT
>CALDSX010000028.1 GCA_937924445.1 uncultured Chthoniobacterales bacterium | reverse complement strand
CAAGGCTTGCGGTCACGAAAACCAGCTTCCTTTTACGACGAACCAACTGCCGCGTCCAGATCGCGCGCACGCCCCCTAAGGTCTCTCCAGTTCCTTCCCCCAGTCTCAAACCCGACGAAGGAGGGTTTTGGTTGAGTTGTCTGATAAATGTTTAGAAATGCTCGCATGGTTGACAGGCGGATGTAACCAAGTTTGGTAGGTGCGCCTCTAATGGATACCTCGATCTTTCGAAATCTGGTTTTTTAGCATGATCTTGCTGGTGAAGCCCTCGGCCGGTGGCGGCTCCATCTATCTATTGAGCTGGAGAACTCTTTCCGCAGCATGCTGCACGCCCACGGTGGGTTACTTCCCACATCGGGCTAGAATGCTCGTTAACGCCTGCATGACAGACGTGGTCAGCCACACAGGCCCTTAGGAAAGAGAAAATTTGCGTGCTCGGGCTAACTAAATGCTAAATATAAAACAAATGAGTGGCATTGACAAGATGGCCTTCGTCGGCGAGTTTTATTAAACTAAAACTAGAGAAAATCGGCTCTGCAAATCGGCGGTTCCGGAGCTTGTTCCATACAGTCATGAAAATCCACAAAAATCAAATTCCGCAAGAGGGCCTCATCCTCGAGGGCGAACTCGAAGTGGAACTGCTCAAACCCGGCGAGGGCATCCTGCGCCAGACCGGTCCACTGCGGTATTGTTTGGATTGCGGTGCAAATAACGACGGTTTTTGGGCTTTAGGCTCTCTGAGTTTGCCTGTGGAATTTGAATGTGTACGGTGTCTTGACTCTTTTGTCACCGAGATCCATGTGCCTAACTTCGTCACTCAACTCCCTTGGGAGACTGGAGACTTGGTGGACTTGACTCTGGCCTTTAGAGAGGATATTTTTTTGATTCTACCAAATTACCCCGATTGCCAACGGGATGGAGGTTTGGAATGTCCCGGCTTTGGGACGCTCCCTCCTGTTGCAACAGGTAACTTGGAAGCGTCGGGTAAGGTCTTATCAGGAAATTCTCCCTGGAAACGGCTTGACGCGCTTAAACTGAAAAATGGCAAAGCTTAGGTGCTCTCGAAACCGCTGAGTGCCCAATTGCCAATTGATCCGAAACGGTTTGTCTGTCGGAATAGACAGCAAAAAGAACTAAACTAAACTACAACATGCCAGTTCCAAAACGAAAATCGTCAAAATCCCGCGCACGTAAAAGGCGTGCTGCCAACCGCTGGCACGCTTCCGCGCTGGGCGTCTGCCCGCAATGCGGTAGCCGGGTGCCTTTGCATATAGCGTGCCCCTCCTGCGGGTATTATAAGGGGCGCCAAGTTCTGTCAGTCGAAGTCGGTGCTTAAGGCATCCAATCAGCTCTCTCAATCTGAGAAAGTTGGTGCGCTTCGCCCTTCTTCCCGTCGGAGATGAGAATTTCATTAGACGCAATGGGGGGTGATTTTGCCCCGACAAATACCGTCGAGGGGGCTGTGATGGCCCTCCGGGAATATCATCACATTAGCAGGCTTTATCTAGTTGGAGACGAGCCGCAGTTACAATTCGAACTTAACCGTTTGGGCTTCACCGATGGGCGACTTCATATTATCCATTGCTCTCAAGTGGTTGATATGGCCGACAGCGCGATAGATTCGGTGCGTCGGAAGAGAGACTCTTCGATTAGTCGCGCGGTGGATCTTGTGAAATCAGGCCAAGCCGATGCTGTTGTCAGTGCGGGTCACACGGGTGCAGCTGTCGCCGCGACCACGATCAAATTACGCATGCTTTCCGGGGTTGATCGTCCCGGTATTGCTGCACCGATCCCTACGGAGACAAATGTCTGCGTCCTTATTGATGCCGGGGCAAACATTGACGCCAAACCGATTCATCTGGTGCAGTATGCCATCATGGGAGCCGTTTACTCGCGACATGTGCTCGGGTATGCAAATCCTTCGATCGGACTTATGTCAGTTGGTACAGAAGACGCAAAGGGGACCGATTTCACCAAGGAAGTTTTCAAGTTGCTCCGCCCGAGCGGTCTGAATTTTCGCGGTAATGTTGAAGGGCACGACCTTTTTGAGAACCCTGTCGAGGTGGTGCTTGCCGATGGGTTTACCGGAAATGTGGTTTTAAAAACAGCAGAGGCTACCGCTTCAGCTATTTTTCATTGGCTCAAGACCGAGTTGAAGCGATCCCCTTTGCGAATGGGGGGAGCGCTGATCGCCAAAGGCGCCTTCAAAGCGATAAAAGACAAGACAAACTACGAGATGTATGGTGGCAGTCCACTACTCGGCGTGAACGGGATTTGTGTCATTGCTCATGGCAGCAGTTCCGCGCTTGCGATAAAAAATGCTATCCGCGTCGCCTGTGAGTCGATTCGTCAACAAATAAATCCGCACATCGTCGAAGAGATTAAGAACTACCATGAGCACGCCAAGAGGCACTGAGACTCCGGCCCCTTCAATTACCTCTCAAGCTCGGCGCAAGAAAGAACGCGGGCAACTCGGTCAACCTGTTCGTGGCGCTTCTATCCTCGGCACGGGGAGCTATGTTCCAGAGAAGGTTCTGACAAACGCCGATCTCGAACGGCTTGTCGAGACCTCGGATGAATGGATTGTCACCCGCACTGGGATACGTGAACGACGTATTGCGGGTGAGGATGAACATACCAGTCAAATGGCTGCCGCAGCCGGTCGTCGTGCTATCGAAATGGCTGGGCTCGATCCTCTGGAGATTGACATGATTCTAGTAGCCACGGTGTCACCAGATATGATGTTTCCGTGCACAGCCTGTTTTGTGCAGAAAAAACTTGGTGCCTTTAACGCGGCATGCATGGATATCTCTGCCGCTTGTTCAGGTTTTCTCTATGCGCTCGAAGTCGCCCGCAATTTTATTGCCGCCGGCACCCACGATTATATTCTGGTCATTGGCGCAGACAAACTCAGCTCGCTTGTTGACTGGACCGACCGCAACACCTGTGTGCTTTTCGGCGATGGAGCCGGGGCGGCGGTAGTGGGTCATCGTGAAGGGAAAAACGGCATCTTGCAAACGGTGATGGGCAGTGATGGCCGGTTTTCAGATATTCTGTTGATGCCGGGAGGTGGCTGCCGCATCCCAATTACAAAAGAAAATATCGATCAAAAACTCAACACCATTAAGATGTCCGGTAAGGAGGTGTTCAAACAAGCTGTTATCGCCATGCAGGCGGCTGCTTTGGAAGTCGTTGAACGCTCGGGGCTCCGTCCTGAGCAGATCTCTCTGCTCATCCCTCATCAGGCCAACAGTCGGATAATCGATGCGATCGCCACTCGTCTGAAGGTGCCATCGGAGCGTGTTTTTATGAATCTCGAGCGTTACGGCAACACATCTGCTGCCGCAGTTGCCATCGCACTAGACGAAGCAAACCGCACGGGGGCTCTTAAACCCGACGACTATGCCCTGCTCGTAGTATTCGGCGGTGGGCTTACTTGGGCCGGAACTGTTCTCCAGTGGTGACTCTTCTCATCAAACACATCAAAGAAGGCGAACCCGTCGCCTCAATAACCCTCGGCCCGTATCGTATCGAAACACTCATCGCGGAGGAGGAAGAGTTGACCATGACCGCCTACCGGGTCACGATCGTTCCGGGACAATGGACCACCACGTCGTATCACAAGAATGCTGAGGAAATTTACTATGTACTGGAGGGACACGGGCAGGCCCGGGTTGACGGATCCGATTGTCGTATCGCCAAGGGAGATTTTTTGCGGCTGCCTCCTGGCACTCGACATGCTTTCCTCGCTGAAGGTGGCCCGCTGGTCTTGTTGGATATTCACAGCCCCGGTTCCCGCCCAGGTAAAGATGTTTTCTTTGAAGGTCAACCCCCACCTGGTTTTTGGGGGACAAACACTTAAACTGGTTAGAGAGTCAAAAGTCGTAATGGCGTTGGCTTGCGATTTACGAGGCGAGACGTTACTTCTCAGGGAAGCACCCCGCCAATTGCTTTTCGGCCGGTGCTCAGCAACACGACACGCCGATAAAAAGTTTAAGGTAAGAAAACGGAGGCGCGGGGGCCTTCGACCACCGCGCATGGATATCAAGAATTTCTGTAGGCCGCAGTGTGTGGAAAGTGCACGAAGTTATTTTGACTTCTACAACGGGCTCCGAAGGCGCCCCTCAGAACGGAAATAGAAACTATCCTTTTTGGCGATGTGCTGGTTGCAAAATGCAACTTTGGTGAAGTTGGAACAATCCACTTTAGAACTTGTTTCATCCGAGACTTTTTGTGGTGGCCGGTCAAAAGCGAGGTGCTATTTCGCTCAGTGTTGAGGTGGTTTGCTTTTCCCTGTTGAAGATGATAAAACCCTTAAGATGGAGGAGATCGGCTGGCGCTTTCGATCAATTCCGCCAGGTATGATTTAAGCAGCCGGAGGTGGCGGATTTTTTCGTTAGTGAAGCACTTAGTTTGAATCAGCAATCTGTCCGGATTGAGAGGTCGAGGGCGGATGAAACAGCCTGCGCGACTATTTTGGGTGCTTCAATGGGGGCGAGCAGAGAACATTCTGGCAGCACATCCAAGGTGCTGCCAGGCGGGGACAAGGAGAGGATATGTTTGGCTCGTTGCAGAGGGAAAGAGGCTGACTGCGCCGGCCAAAGAAGAGCGACAGGCAGCGGTAGCGTCGCTAGACGTTTTTCAAAATCGAAGGATAGTCCGCTTTTTGCCAGGACGGCCACCCCTGCCACATCGGCACGGTATTGGCGGGCGCAATTATAGAAAACCTCCACGACTTCAGCGGCAGTTTCTTGTGCGCCTCGAAAGCCTTCTCTGTTGAGCCAATGCTTTAAAGCCTGCCTGGTTGTGAGTTGTTTGTAAATCAGACTCTTTATCCCGGGAATACGGCCGGCGAGTTTAGAGGCCGACGAGGGCGAAAGGCAAACGCGCTCAGAGAAACCGGTGGGTGCAAAGAGGATGAGTTTTTGAACCAGATCAGGATGTTGAGAGGCCAGGAGCACGGCAATTGCACCTCCAAAGTGCGAGGCAACAACCGAGCAAGGCCTGTTCGTACAGATCTGACTGATAAACTCAACAAGAGCCCGCACATGGTCGAAAGGGCTGAGCAGTTCTGCGGGACGTTCGGACTCCCCGAAACCGATCAGATCTGGAGCAAAAACGTGTCTGGTTTCAGCAAACGAAGGATACACCTTGGACCATTCGTAAGAGGATCCCCCAAGGTGAGCGCCATGGAGAAAGATTAAGGGTGTACCAGCGCCCGACTCATGGAAAACAATTTGGCCATGGGCCGTCCGAGCCACACGTGTAGCGAATATCGCGGGAGAAATACTGTCTGGGATCCTCGACCGCTCCCCGCCACTTAACGAATGGCGCACCGCGACAGCTAGGGCTCCCACAAGTCCAGCTCCCAAGCCAATACCCCACCAGCGTCGTGGTTTGCGAAACAAAATCATGACAGAGTTTAAAAATAATTTAGCTGCTTGGTGTTTTGATATATCCCCATCGGACGCGGAACTATTTACTAATGATCCTTGCTGGAGCGGGTCCAGTGAATTGCTCAATAGTTCACAAAATACCTTTGCACCATGACGTGTATCGCTGCAACTGCAAGTGCGAATTAAGGCGGCGTGTGAAGAATGAAAACCGCGTGATAGTCAGAAAAGAGGTGCCTGATTTCATGTGCGCTGCGGAAGAGATGTTGACACGAGTTTGAAATGCGGCGAAAACTCTCCTTCGATCAACCCACAGTCCTTTTGGATCCATCTTTGTTTATAAGAATATGAATAACGCACTTAAATTTTTCGCCACTCTGATACTCGCTTTGTCGAGTGCTGCTTTACCTGCTGCTGCCCAGTTAAAGATTGGCACGGTGGATGTCAACCGTGTTTTCAACAGCATGCCCAAAACAGAATCCGCTAAAGTCCAGCTTCGTTTGGCAGAGGAGGCTGCCGAAAAGGAATTCAAGGAACGTATGGATGCCTACAAAACCGCTGTCGAACAGGCACGCAAGCTGGAGCAGGAAGCCAACAGCCCTGCCCTGAGTGAAAACGCTCGGGCCGAGCGGCGTCGTAATCTCGCCGCGAAGGCCGGGGACGTTCGTAAGTTGGAGCTCGAGATTAATGAGTTTCGTCAGACCCGTATGAAGGAGCTTCAAGAACAGCTCCTCAAAAACCGCAAAGAGATCCTTGATCAAATCACCGCTGTGGCAGTGGAAATCTCCAAGGCGGAAGGCTTTGACCTTGTGATCGATAAATCAGGACCAAGTGCTGCCGGTATCCCGGTGGTTCTCTTCGGCAAAGATGCTATTGACTTTACTGATAAGGTGATCGCGCAGATTGAAAAATCCGGCATGCAGACACTTGAGAAGGACGAATCGGCCGGTAAAAAGAAATAGCGATCGGGACAATCTAAAGCACTGTTTTTGGAATGGTTCGGACCTTGTCAACATACTTTATTCGCTGATGATCTCATCGAAGCGAGCGCGGCGTGTGGCTGTTTATCCGGGTTCATTTGACCCCGTTACCCTTGGGCATCTCGATGTTATTGAGCGAGCTGCAAATCTTTTCGACGATGTCATTGTGGCGCCGGCGGTAAATGCCCAAAAAAGTCACACCTTTCCAATTGAGGTGAGGATTGATTTTCTTAAAGAGTGCACTGCGCGGTTTGAGAATGTCGAAGTGGCACCGATCCGGGGGTTGTTAGTCGATTTTGCACGAGATTGTGGAGCCCAGGTGATTATCCGAGGGCTGCGCGCTGTTTCCGATTTTGAATTTGAGTTTCAGATGGCTCTCATGAATCGCAAACTTTCGCCCCGACTCGAGACGATTTTTTTCACCCCCAAGGAGGATTACACATATCTAAGCTCGCGTATCGTGAAAGAGATTGCGCGGCTAGGAGGCGATGTTTCAAAGTTTGTGCCGGGCACTGTCAATAACGCCTTGCGTGAGGTCTTGGCCTCCCGCTCTGAATTTGTGGATGAAAAAGAGCCCCTTCGCTTGAGGAGCGGTGAGTGGAAAGTTTAGCCCTTAAGTTGGTTTTTTACCGTTTTGATGAGGGAATTGACGCTGTAAGGTTTTTGGAGAAAAGCCACCGCCCCGCTTTCAAGTAAAGCTTCCGGACCGCCTTTAACATTATAACCACTGGTTATAATTATTTTTAGCTGCGGGCTTAATCGTCGCATCCTGTAGAAACACTCCACCCCGCCCATACGAGGCATCGTGAGGTCAAGAATAACGAGGTCAAATTCCTCAGGGGCAGCCTCTACCAGAGTTAGCGCCTCGAGACCATCGGAAGCGGTTTGTACCTGCCCGCAGAGGGGTTCCAGTGCGGAACGACAGAATTGGAGGAGGTCGGGTTCGTCGTCCACCACAAGGACATGCGCTGCGGTTTTTACCGTCTGCTCAACATGCTGTGGCGTGAGCATCGGTGGCAGGGGTGGTTTCTTGGTTTCGGGCAAAAAAACCGAAAATATGCTTCCACAATCGGGTGCACTGGAGACCTCGATAAAGCCACCGTGCCCTTTAACGATACCGTAAACCATAGCCAGTCCGAGGCCCGTTCCCTTGCCGACTTCTTTGGTCGTGTAGAAGGGCTCAAAAATTCTCGGAAGACACTCCTTTGGAATACCACTCCCGTTGTCCTCTACTTCAATGACGGCATACCTCGGTCCTCCTTTTATAACCGGATTCATTGAATCCTCTCCGGCCTCAGTTGAGACAACGATGCACCCACCCTTTTCAGGTAGGGCGTCGCGAGCATTGAGCATCAAGTTGATGAGCACCTGCTGGATTTGAGTTGGATCAGCTTCAACAAATGGAATGTTTTGGGCGATGTTGGTTTTTATTTCGATGGAGCTTGGCATGGAGAACCGCACGAGGGCGATGGCCTCTTTGACAAGCTCGCCGAGGTCACAAACCGTTGTTTGCGAGGGTTTTCTCCTGGAAAAGGCAAGGAGATTGCTTGTGAGTTCAGCTGCACGTCGAGCTGAGCGCTCGATCTGCTCGACCTTTACATGAGATGGCTGGCCGGGAGGCAGCTCCGCCTTCAGCAACTCGGCGTATCCAAGCATGGTGGTGAGGAGATTGTTGAAATCATGTGCAATGCCGCCGGCAAGCGTGCCGATACTCTCCATTTTTTGCGAATGCAGAAGTTGTTGTTCAATCTCCTTATCGCGCGTGATGTCACGGAAAAGAATGATCCGGCTGAAATTCTTTTCCCCTTCTATTGAAGGGGCGGAAAAGACCTGAAGAATACGATGAGTGGGTAGTTTTGTGGTCAACTCCCCTGATCGTTCGTCTGCGGACTCAAAATGGGAGATCAGATTTTCCCGGGCATTAGCGGGATCCACCACGCAGGAGAGAAGATGCTGTTCCAACGCCTTGATACTGCCGCCTGAAAATTCAGCCGTTTCGATGCCAAAAAATTCGAAAAACATTCGGTTGGCTAGACTCATGATGACTGTTCCGTCGCGTTTTTCGATAAACAGAATGCCCAGATCGGACGACCGCATGATGCTTTCCAAATATTTGTTGGAGCTTGTTCGCCGGGATGGGATGAGCATGAAGCTAGATATGCAACAGACTAACTGCGTAAAGTCGGCCAAAACAGCGGCATCCACCGTGGACCAAGGTGCGGTATCACTCGGGCGCACCAAGACAAGGAGTCGGCGATGCGCGCTCTCCTCATCACCCAAGTCTTGGACTGCGATCGCAAACTTTCCGTAAAATTCAGGGAGTTTGCTTTTCATAAAGCCAGATTTAATGAGCCGACGCCTCACCTCATCGCTGCTTAAGAGAGACTGCAGCAGCTGTTGCACGGATGTGAGCCCACCCCCTCCATTGGCCGCGACGCAGTGGACGCGTTTTTTTTCTTCGATGTCCCTAATCTCGAAGATAAATGCGAAGGAAGCACCAAAGAATTGCCGTGTTTTGTCTAGTATGTCATCCCAGTTTTGAGTCGCGCTTGCCAGTGAAATGGCAGGGAAGAGGAATGTGGTGAGCTCTTTGCGTTTCAGATCACGTAACTCAGGTCCAAGATCTCTGATGAGAATGTTGACATTGCTGTCTTTTCCACAATTGAGCGTTCGAAGCCCTAGAATGCGTGTGAGACCTTCTGGAAGAGTAACCTGTGCCTGCGTCTCTGTGGCACTCAGCTGCGTGGCAGACTTCAGAAGCGTGTTTTTTTGGCCGCCTGGGCCTTGGATTAAAATCCCTAGCTCCATGAGTGGGCGGCCAATCGTTTCCTTGGCCTCTCGATGAAACATCCTTTCCTCGGCGAAATTCCATGACTGGATGCGCTCCCTTTTGTCGAAAGATAAGAGAGCAGGAATGAATTCTAGATTTGGCAAAAAAGTTTCATCGGTCGTCGATCTCTCCAGAGGCAAAAAGGTTTTTTGGGAGGCCATTTCTGCTATTGATCTAGAGGCTTCTGGTGGTTTGACGAGGTTCGTTTTGATGAATTTCACCCTAGGTTAATATCATTACTCTGGTTGTAAATATCGGCCCCCGCCTAGCTTCTGGAATATGTCATTCTTTGGGCTGTATTTCTACAAAGAAACATTAAGTATTTTGGCTGTTGCAGTAGGTTTAGCAAGGAGATAAGGCGGACTATGGCTAGAAAATATTCTCAACGCCCTTCGGCGGCTCGACCGGCATCGTCCAGAGCACCTGCTCCAAGGCCGGAGGTTGAGGAACATCTTATTGGTGCGCACATATCAACATCAGGCGGAGTCCATAAGGTCTTCGAGCGTTGCGCGGCCATTGGATGCGCGGCCGCGCAGATTTTCGTAAAGAATAACATGCAATGGATGGCCCCTCCGTTTTCAAGTGCGGAGCTTCGTTCTTTTGAGGAGCATCGGGTCAGGTCAGATTTGCGTGTTCTTTTCGGCCATTCTGGTTACCTGATCAATATTGCCGCGACAGGCCCCAACCGTGTTCGTTCGATTGAGTCTCTTACTCTTGAATTGGGCCGCGCGGAGCAGCTTGGGTTACCCTTTTTGGTGCTGCATCCTGGAGCCCACCTTGGATTGGGGGAGGCGGAGGGGCTTGCTCTCGCTGCCAGAGCTTTGGATGAGGTATTTGCGGCGCACCCGCGCGGCTCCTGCCGTATCGCGCTGGAAACTACAGCAGGTCAGGGGTCCTGTCTGGGGCACGAGCTGGAACATCTCGTTGCGATCCGTGAAAAAGTGTCGCAACCGGAGCGAGTTTGTTATTGTGTGGATACGGCGCACATTTTCGCGGCGGGTTATGATCTATCGTCGGAGGAATCTACCCGTAAGGTATTTACCCAAATCCAACTCACTCTTGGGCTTGACCTCCTTGTGGCCATCCACATGAACGACTCGAAAACCCCGCTTGGTTCACGTGTGGACCGCCATGAGCATATCGGCAAAGGCAAAATCGGGCTGGCAGCCTTTGCGTGGATCATGCGGGAGCCGTGCTTGGCCGGAATTGCAAAAGTGTTGGAAACTCCCAAAGGCCGAGATATGGCGGAGGATGTGGTTAACCTCGCGACACTTCGCGAATTGGCCGAGGGGGATAGAGTCTTTTCAGTAAAACAAGGTTAGTTTGAACAGAGTGCCAGACTGCTGTGTCTTAACGGTTCGTTGCGTTACTGAAGATTTTTATCGCTAAGCGCCGCGTCGTAAGACAAATTCTTTTTCCATGCCATATTTCTCATCTTTACCAACTGAAGAAACCGACCGTCGGGTGTCCGCCATTGCCTCGTGGACAAACCCGATGCGTGAACAGATTGGACGTGTCGTGGTCGGTCAACAGAATCTTGTGGATCGCCTCATTCTGGCGCTGCTTTGTAATGGTCACGTTCTGCTAGAGGGAGTGCCTGGGCTGGCAAAAACCCTCACCGTCAGAACTATGGCCAGGGCTATTCGCACTGGTTTTCAGAGGTTGCAATTTACCCCGGATCTTCTGCCTGCCGATTTGATCGGGACGCTCATCTACAATCCCCGCGAATTGAAATTCGAAACAAAGCTCGGGCCGATTTTCGCCAATCTGATTCTTGCCGACGAAATCAATCGCGCCCCGGCAAAAGTGCAGAGTGCGTTGCTTGAGGCGATGCAGGAGCGCCAGGTAACGATTGGTGGGCAGACATTTGCTTTGCCCGAACCGTTTCTTGTTTTGGCAACCCAGAATCCTTTGGAGCAAGAAGGGACTTATCAACTTCCTGAGGCTCAGTTGGATAGGTTTATGTTCAAGGTTAACGTGGATTACCCGAGCCGCGAGGAAGAACGCGAGATCCTGGGGCGAATGGCTACTAGCGCCCCGGAGCTTAATGTAGATGCTGTTGTGGGCCCGGAAGAACTTGTCCGGGCTCGAGAAACGGTAAATTCCATCTACATTGATCCTAAGGTTCAGGATTACATTGTCGATCTCGTGCGTGCCACTCGCGATCCCAAGGCTGCCGGCATTCCTATAGAAGGTCTCATTCGCTACGGTGGTTCGCCGCGTGCCACAATTTATCTTGCGCTTGGTGCCAAAGCCCGCGCTGCAATGCAGGGCCGCACTTTTGTGGTGCCACAAGACATCAAGGATATTGCCCACGACGTTCTCCGGCACCGCGTCATGGTCAGCTACGAGGCGGAGGCCGAAGGAGTATCTGTGGTTTCGATGATTAACCAGATTCTTGATGGTGTGCCGGTACCATGAGTCCCCACCCGCAGACATCTACCGATTCAAGGGGCGTCACCGAGATTATTGCCCGCATTCGACGCATTGAAATTAAGACCCGTCAGCTTGTTCAGGAAGCTGTTGCAGGCCAGTACCACAGCGTCTTTCGTGGGCAGGGCATGAATTACGAAGATGTTCGCCCATATCAAGCCGGGGATGATATTCGTTCGATTGACTGGAACGTCACTGCCCGCACGGGAGATCCGCATGTGAAGCTCTTTACAGAGGAGCGAGAACTTACTGTCCTTGTCCTGCTCGACGTCAGCCCATCTGGAATCTTCGGCTCCTGCCCCCAATCCAAACGTCTTCTGGCTGCGGAGGTGGCCGCAGCCCTCGCCTTCAGCGCTGTCTATAACGGTGATAAAATCGGAGCCGCTCTTTTTACCGACCGGACGGAGTTGATTGTGCCACCTCGCAAAGGTCGCTTACATGCGCTCCGGCTTATCCGCGACATGCTCTACTTCCAACCGATCCGACGAGGCACAGACATTGGCGCTGCTCTCAGCGACATTAACCGTCTGCTAACACGTCGTGCGGTGGTTTTTTTAATCTCCGATTTTCTTTCTGCCGACTTTTCACGCCCCTTCGCTGCCACAGCCCAGAAACATGACCTGATTGCTGTCCGGGTATCCGATCCGCGCGAAACTGACCTGCCCGATATTGGATGGGTCACTTTGGAAGATCCAGAAACAGGCGATCAGTTGGCAGTTAACACTTCCGATCCCAAACTTCGAAAACGCCATCGCGAAGCGCGCATTGCAGAACGCTCGGCATTTGAACGATTCACCATCCGTCACCGTGTCGATCTTATTGATCTTGATACCGACAGCGATTTTCTCCCACCACTTCGCGCCTTCTTTCGGACGCGCACTCGTCGCGCACGGGTGCGCTGATTGCCACAATGCCAGATTCTAGCGATATACTCGACATCGAGACACCTCTTCTGATCGAGGGAGGCATAGCGTGGCTGTGGATAGCCGTTGCCTTGGGCGCTCTTCTATTGGTCGCCGCATTTCTTAGGCACCACCTGCAGCGTCGACCGGCACTACCACCGCCGACCCCCCGCGAAATCGCGCTCAACGCTTTACGCGATCTTGCCGCTTGCGCGCACGAAGCAGAAAGTATTTGTTTCGCCGCAGAGGTGTCCGAAGTCTTGCGCCGCTTCATAGGAGCGCAGTTCGGACTTCGCGCGGAATATCAAACCACGCCGGAATTTCTCGCGACCGCGCGGCGCAGTATGATTTTTTCTAGGGCTGAAACGGAATTGCTGGCGGAATTTTTATCTAAAGCTGACAACCTGAAATTTGGTGGGCATCCACCTGCACCATCAATGCCCATCAACACCCGTCTGCTCGATCTCGCAATGGCTTTTGTTAGGGGAGGAGCGCCATGACGATGATCGGCTACGAGTTTTTACATCCCTGGTATTTGGCGCTGCTGCTTTTTTTGCCTGTCTTTGCCTGGCTGCGAGGGAGAAGGGGGGGGGCGGCTGCGGTTCAATTCTCAATGACATCTCGCATGCTGCCGTTTGCACGCCGCACTGCCAAAGCGCGGGGATATATTCTTGCGGGGTTGATGCTGGCCGGGCTCTCGCTGATGGTCATCGCTCTGGCCCGGCCGCGGGTTATTCTCGATGGGGGAGAAGTGAAATCGAGCGGTATAGATATTATGCTGGTGCTTGACGTCTCGCGGTCAATGCTTGCGGAAGACTTCACCATCGGCGGGCGGAGGGCGAACCGCGTCGAGACAGTCAAAAAGGTGACCGAAGAATTCATTAGCCGACGCAAAAGTGACCGGATCGGCATTGTGGCCTTTGCCGGGAGACCCTATCTAGTTAGTCCGCTGACGCTCGATCACGATTGGCTAATTAAAAATTTGCAACGTATCGAAATCGGACTTGTCGAGGATGGCACGGCGATTGGATCAGCCATTTCAATCGCAGCGGCGCGGTTGAAAGATACTGGAGCGAAAACGCGCATCATGTTACTGCTGACTGACGGCGAGAATAACGCGGGAAAAATTGACCCAAAGACAGCGGCCGAAGCAGCGGCTGCTCTTGGGATAAGGATTTACGCCATCGGAGCTGGCAGCCGCGGCAGCGCACCTTATCCATTTCAAGACGCTTTCGGCCGAATTTTCTATCGGAACGTGCCCGCCGAGTTTGATGAAAAAACGTTGCAGGAGATATCCGCTCTTTCCGGTGGCAAATACTTCCGTGCCACCGACACCAAATCGCTAGAGAACATTTACCAGACGATTGACAAACTGGAAAAAGCAGAGATCACAGTCACCACCTGGCGTGAGGTTACAGAGCTCTATTCTTGGCCGCTCTCTTTTGGGCTGGTGCTGCTTGTTTTGCGTTTCTTCCTGGCAGAAACTATTCTGAGGAGGCTTCCATGACGTTTGCAAACTCAGTGGTGCTGTTTTTTCTCATTGTCCCAGCGACGCTTCTTGTGCTTGCAATTCTGGCGGGGGCTCGGGATCGCGCGAAGTTAGCGTCAATCGTGGGAAGGGGATTAGAGCCGAGCCTTCTGCCCCGTCACGCAGCAACATTACGGAGGGCACGGGTATTTTTGGGTTGTTCAGGGTTGGCTCTCGCCGTCGTAGCACTAGCCGGTCCGCGATGGGGCGAGACAATCGAGGTGGTGCGTCAAAAAGGCCGTGATGTCATCCTCGCTCTTGATGTCTCACGCAGTATGCTGGCACGCGATGTGCCACCAGACCGACTCACACGCGCAAAACTTCTCGCCCAAGATTTCCTCGAAAAGATGCGAACAGACAGGATCGGTGTTGTGGCCTTTGCTGGAACGGCATTTTTGCAGGCCCCCTTGACGATTGACTACGGGGCAGTGGCCGCCACGTTGAATGCGATCGATCCCTCTCTTATTCCCCGAGGCGGCACAAATATCGGGGCGGCGATTTCCGAGGCTATCGAGGCATTCGGCAAGGCTGAAGGACCTCATCGGCTCTTGGTATTAATTAGCGATGGCGAGGAACTTGACGGAAACGCTCTCGAAGCCGCAAAAGCCGCGCGAGAGGCGCAAATCCGCATAGACACAATAGGCATCGGAACTGCCGAAGGGGATCTTATTCCGCTCCCCGGAATGGAAGGTCAGTTTGTCCGCGGGCCGAACGGAGAAATTGTGCGGACGCGATTAGAGGAATCGCTATTAAGGAGCATAGCAGAAGCCGGTGGTGGTATTTACAGGCGATTTCAACCGGACAAAAATCAGGCCGCAGAAATTCTCGAAGAGGCATTCGGACAATTGAGCGAAAAAGAGGGGGAATCGCGTGCGGAAAAACGTCCGATCGAACGATTTCAATGGCCTCTGGCAGTCGCAGTGGCATTGCTTGTCGCTGCCTGGCTTTTACCGGAGCGGCTACGGACAGCCCGTTCCAGAATCTCGGGTCTGGTTGCTCTGTCTCTCTGTGCGATGACAAGTATACGTGCAGAAATCGCAAAAGTCTCTCCTGAAAAGCTTTACGCCGAAGGCAAATTCGAGGAGGCTGCCCAGGCTTGGGCAAAATCTTCAACCCGCGGAAATGCCGAATTTAAGCGTGCTTTTAACCGTGGCTGCGCTCTATACCGTGCGGAAAAATATGAGCAGGCCGTTGAGGCATTTGCAGAAGCGCTGCAAGCATCCGACCCGCACTTGCAAACGTCCGCTCATTATAACCTCGGAAATTCTCTCTTCCGGAAATCCACACAGGAAGCCGCATCCGATCAAGACCGCTCCAGCCTCGAACGGGCGATTGAGTCGCTCAAAGATGCTATCGCACAATACGATTCAGCTCTGGCACTCACACCAAACCACAAAGCCTCCTCCCATAACCGCGAAGTCGCATCGAAGCGACTCAAAGAACTGGAAGAGCAGCTGCGCAAACAAAAAGAACAGCAGCAAGAACAACAACAACAGAAAGACCAGAATCAGCAACGCAAAGATAAAAATCAACAACAGGGCGGTCAGCAGAAACCGGAACCACTCCAGAATAAAAAAAACAAAGCCGAACAAGGCGACCGTTCAGGCCAACAGGAGCAAGGCGGGGAAAAAGATCAGCAAAAAAAATCCGGCAGGGGCGATGGCGAGCAGCAGGAAGAAAACCGCCAGCCAAGCGACCAACAGTCAGATTCAAAAAATGGGGGAGAGCAGGAGAACCAGACGGAAGAAGGCAATTGCGAGAACAACAACCGACAGCCCCGGCCTTCGAACGCCGAAGAGAACGAAAACGAAGAAAATAAGGATTCCCCATCGCCGTCCAACCGCTCTGAAAAGAGCACTCCACCCGATGGCGAAAACAATTCTCAAAGCCCCCCGAGTGATGTGCCTAAAATCGAGCGTGACACTCCACTCCAAGGCGAAATACGATCTGTTGATCAACAAAACCAGTCCGACAGCCAGACAAAAGATCAAGAGGCCAAACCCGAACAAGAGGAGGAAGGGAATGAGGGTAAAATGTCACCAGCACAAGCACGGCGCCTGATCGAATCGCTGCGCAGCGAGGAGCAGCGTGTGATTCTGCGCGAAAGAGTTCGGCCCGAGCGTCCCTTCAGGGACTGGTAATCGTCAAATCGAGCACTTTCTTTCAAGTCACGGAACTAAAGTAAAAAACTTTTCTGGAAGTTATGAGTCGCATCGCCGTAATAATTCCACTCTACAATCATCAAGAGTTCATCGGTGAAACCATCCGTTCCGTCTTGGCTCAAACCAAGCTGCCCACACGTCTGCTTATCATTGACGATGGTTCTACGGACGGTTCCGTGGCGGTAGCTCGACAGTTTTTGGGAGAGGCTTCCAAGAGCATCAACGCCGAGTTAATCGAACAGACCAATGCCGGGGCACATGCGGCTTTGAACCGCGGAATTATGTTGGTAGAAGATTGTGATTTAATTGCAATTATAAACTCCGACGACCGCTTTTTACCCGGGCGTCTTGAGAAAGCCTCTGCGATGCTACAAGAAAATCTCTCTGCAAATCTTCTTTGCACTAGACTCCGATTGATCGGAAGAAACGGAGTCGCACTGCCAGAAGAGGAGCCACGGTCGAAATGGTTTCAAGCTGTTTGGTCGCTTCACGCAGCTTTCGAGCGCGGGGAGCTGTCATTGCCTGAATGGCTCGGTATTGCAAATTTTCCGGCAACTACAAGCAACTTTATTGCGCGTCGCTGTTGGTTGTTAGAACACCCTTTCCGCGACTATCGCTACGCTCATGATTATTTTGCCCTCCTGACCGCGGCGATGGAGGGAGTTCTGCTCGTGGATCCTGAGGTGAGTCTAGAATACCGGGTTCATCCCGCGAATACCATCACTACCACTCCGGCAAAGTTGATGGCAGAGATGCTGAGGGTCGTTCTTGATCTAGCTGTTTCTCTGGCGCCGTCCTTGAAAACCTCTCCCGAGATGCGGGCACGCTGGGCGGGTTGTCAGAGAGCCATGTGGACAAATGTTTCGGGACTTAGACAAGATCTGTTCCATTCATTAACGGCCGACCTTTTGAGCTGTCTGTCTGAGGAAACTCTTGCAAAAGCGATAGAATTTTGGGTGCAAATGAACCCACAGGAATTGCAATCTTTTCCCAACAAACCTCTCGTTAATTTGAAAAAACCAGGCATTCCATTTGGGGAATTGTCCGCATTGGCCTCCCGGCTCCAAATGCTGCAGAAAGAGAGAGATGAGCTAAAAGAACAAGTGCGCTCTCTTCGGCATGAGTCAAAATTATTGAAAAGATTGAGACAGACTGGTTGGTTTTCCATTGGGCAACACTTAGGGTTGCTGCCGAAGAAATAAGGTTGAACCACGCGGAAGCAAAGGCATGATAGGCAAAGAAGGTGATCCTCGCATAATAACCAAGGGGTTTATCCCATGAAGCCCTCAGATCAATATCTCGAAACAAAAGTTGGCCTCTTTGTGCTGATCGGCCTTGCGGTGATCGCTGTGATGGTGGTGCAGTTTGGGCGTTTTGGTGAGGGGATGCAAGGCGTTTATCAAATCAGCGTGCGTTTTCCCGACGCGTCAGGGCTGACAAAAGGCGCCGAAGTTCTCATGAGCGGGGCCCGTATTGGAAGAGTGGCCGAAGATCCCAAATTACTTCCATATTCCGACGGCGTGATAGTGAAACTCAACATCGCCAAACCGTTTAAAATTCCTGCGAGTGCGACTTTTCGCGTTGGCAGCTCCGGTCTTTTGGGTGATCGGTTCGTCCAAATTCTCCGAGGGCAACCCTTGCCTGATGGGGAGGCATTTCTCAGCCCCGGTGCCGAGCTCAGTGGCACACGTGAACCGGGGCTGGATGACTTTGTTCGCAACTCAGAGAAAATTCTTGAAGAAGCAAGGGGATTGATACATTCCCTCCAGAAAGCCGCAGATAAAATCGAATCCGACATCCTTTCGCAGAAGAACATTCAAAACGCCTCGCAGACGATTGAGTCAATCCGGCTTACCGCTGAGAAACTCTCTGCTGGTGCGGACAAAGGGGAACGCCTTGTGTCTGATCTCTCCTCCGTAGGCGAAGAGATAAAGAAAGTAGCCGCCGGTGCATCAAACGTGATTGATCGTGCGCAAACGGGTGGCGGGCTCTTTCAATCACTCATGACGGACAAGCGGCTCGCTGAGGATTTTCGGGCTTTTGTGGCCAATATCCGCACACGAGGCATTCTTTTTTATCGTGACCGTCCGCCTGCCGAGACAGGACGAGGCGGCAGTCGCTCCTCATCCCCATAATTTCGATGAATCACTCAACAACGGTTAATCTCCTCAGCGCATTGTTTGTGGTGTTCTGCGCTTTCATTGGCGCACTTATTTCAAATGAGTTTTTCCGCGCGCACATTAATGGTGTCATGGTTGGCACGACATTCGGGCTCCTCATTGTGCTAATTGATCGACTGCTCAAGGGGTTTTCGCTGCGCGCCTTTTCATCAGCGACCTTTGGTCTGTTTCTTGGTCTGCTATTTGCTACGCTGCTGCGCGCTTCCGGCATGCTGCGGTATCAATCGGATCGCGTCGAATGGGTCATTAGCCTCAGCCTTTACGCCGCCTTTGGTTATCTCGGCATGATGTTGGCAATGCGAAGCAACAAAGATGAATTTTCCCTTATCATCCCTTACGTTCGCTTCACCCGCCAGGCCGTTCAGGATGCGCCGCTTGTTATTGATACCAATATCATTATTGACGGACGAGTGGTTGATCTCTGTGAATCTGGCTTTCTGAGCGGACAAATCGTCGTGCCACAATTTATCCTCGATGAACTGCAATTCCTTGCTGATTCGGAGGATGAAATTAGGCGCTCACGAGGACGGCGTGGCCTTGATAATCTGAACAGACTCCGCTCTTCAAAAGCGGTTTCCTTGACGATTCATCAGCATTCATACGAGGAGAAAGCCGTCGATGCTCTGCTGATCCTCGCAACTAAATACCTCCAGGCGCGTTTGCTGACAAACGACGTTGATCTCTGCAAGGTTGCCAAGCTTCAAAACGTGTCCGTGCTCAATCTCAATGATCTTGTCCGTGCTATGCGTCCGGTGGTCTCTCCAGGGGACGATGTCGAGGTTGACCTTGTGAAAGAAGGTCGCGACCCCACTCAAGCAGTTGGTTACCTCCCAGACGGCACAATGATCGTCGTGAACAATGCCAGCCAAATGATCGGTAAATCCGTTGTGGTCACCGTCGGAGGGGCGCTCCAAACCTCCGCCGGACGACTTTATTTTGCCGAACTCAAGCGGTGATCTTATGTCCCCGCTGATATCATCAGAAAATGTCTTCCAATTCTGTCCGCGCTGCGGAGCAAAGGCCTTCACACAGCCCGACCACCGTCGCCGCAAATGTACGCTCTGCGGATTTGAGCACTTTATCAATGCCGCCAGTGCGGTCGGAGCCCTGATCGAGCGGCCAGAGCATGGACTTCTCCTGCTTAACAGAGCCAACGACCCGGGCCGTGGCCTATTTGGCTTGCCAGGTGGCTTTGTAGACCCGGGCGAAACCGTGGAGGAGGCACTCGAACGTGAAGTCGCTGAGGAAACTGGCCTGACCCTCGCAAAATACACCTATTTCATGTCCGCTGTGAATTACTACAGCTATGGCGGCGTGACTTACACCACAGCCGATCTGTTCTTCATCGCACAGCCTCTCTCGTGGGAAACTCTTGCTCCGTGCAAAGAATCACAAGCACTGCTTTTTGTCCCAAGATCCGAACTGGCACTGGAAAAAATCGCCTTCCCGTCCCTTAAGACCGCGGTAAATGCTTATCTGCAAAAGATAAATCCTCCCTCCCAGACACGATAACCGCGATCACCAGATCACCTGTGACGTTGAGCGTGGTTCGGCACATGTCCAACAAACGATCCACACCAAGAATTATCGCAATCGCATCCGGCTGCACCCCAACCGTGGCAAGCACTCCGGCTACCAGCGGCAAAGAGCCCCCAGGCACACCCGCCGTGCCGATGCCGGCTAGAATACACATCAGCGCAACCATCAACTGCTGCCCCAGCGTGAGTTCCACCCCAAACAACTGCGCCAAAAACAACACGGTAATTCCCTCGTAGAGAGCTGTTCCATTCTGGTTTGCGCTCGCTCCGACGGTGAGAACAAATCGGGAAATTTTCGGTGGAAGATTTAGATTCCTCTCCGCCACACGGAGAGACACCGGCAGTGTAGCATTACTCGAAGAGGTGGCAAAGGCTGTGGCCATGGCCTCCCTAATTTCACCAAAAAAGACCAAAGGCTTTTTCGCGGAAAAAAGCAGCAGCGCAACCGAGTAGACGATGAATTGATGAAACGCTAATCCCGCAATAACTGTGACCACATAAAACCCTACAGTCTGCACAATACCCAGACCCAGTCTTGCACCAAGAGCAAATCCCATACAGGCCACCCCGAGAGGCGCCAGACGCAGCGCAAATCCGATGATTACCATGCAGACCTCAAAAATTCCTTCAAGAACGGACTTGAGCCCCTCGATTCGCTCTGGCGAAGCTCGACCCATTCCCAGACCAAAAAAAAGCGCAAAGACCATCACGGCCAGCATTCCGCCACCGGTGTGGGTGGGGTCAAATGCGCGAACCGCCTCGTTCATTGGATTGTCTGGTATGAGTTGAAGCAAGGTTTCGGCAACGCTTTTTCCCTGCTTCGAGCGCTCCACCGCTTGTGCAGCGTTTCCAGCGTAATCCGCATAGAGCCGCTCCCTTGCTTCCGCAGAAACGGCCTTCCCAGGTTTCAGAAGAGAGGCCAGACTCAGAGCGATCAGCACACTTGTCGCAGAGAGTGCAACCGTCGCAAAGAGCGTCCTCAACCCAATCCGCCCCAGACTCCGGGCATCGCCTATTTCCAGCGAACCGATAGCGATAGCTGAAATGATAAGCGGAATGACCACCATGAAAATAAGTCGCAAAAAAATCCGGCCAATCGGTAGAATAATTTGCTCAATGATAAGGTTGAGAGACCCAAGATGGTCGGCAAACAGTGCGCCAGGTGCAAAAAAAATGTTGCAAAGCAAACCCAAGGCGGTTCCTAAAGCGAGCCCAATTAGTATCTTCTTCGAGAGATTCTCCTTTGCGCCATCCGCTTTGCTCGTTTGCGCTGCCATTGCTCAACCCTGTCAGTAGCCAGACGGAAGCGCAAGTGCTTTTGCGGACCTCACTCAATCAGTCCGAAGAGTCCAATCCGTAAAATCTGTTTTGGCCATACAGCCCGCTTTGATTTGCATCGTAGGTTGTTGCTGTGCTCTCTTAGTGCTATGAAACAATCGGTGAATCCATGGTTGTGGCTTCTATTTGCGGGCCTGTGCGAGGTGGTCTATGCGGTTCTTATACCTCATGCAAAATCTTTTACGCGCATTCTACCTTCCGTTGTTGTCGTACTCTTTATTGCCATGAGCATGTTTGGTCTCTCAATGGCGATGCGCTCCCTGCCTGTCGGCACCGCCTATGCCGTTTGGGTGGGTATCGGCGCCGGAGGCACGGCACTGGTTGGCCTCTTTTTTCTTAATGAATCCCGTGACTTGCCGCGGTTGATTGGCATCAGCATGATTATCGGTGGGATCATATTACTCAAGGTCGCCCATCGGATAGAATGAGAAGGTAGTTGAGGCCGTGCCAGCGGTTCTCGAAAATAGCTGCCTCTATGAAAAACACCAAAAAACCCCATCGCAGAGCCGTAATCGGCATCGATCTAGGAGATAAACAACACGCAATCTGCGTCCTCGACAAGGACGGAAATACCCTCCGCGAGTTTTCGATTCCTAATCAGTAACTGCTCAGGTAGCCGCCCCAAGGCGGGCGGCTACCTGAGCAGTTACAAAAAATCATTTCAGAATCTGTGCAATTTTACAATCAAAATGTTGGAACTTGCAATCGGTGCATGCTTGCTTTGTCGGGTTTGTGGGATGAGTATTTGTGACGACGAACTGGCTTTTGAGGGACGTAATAAAATAATAATTATTGCTTTGTCCCTACGGTTAAAGCTCAACATCTATCTGCCTTTGACGTTTTTTCTTAAATGCTTTAATTAAGAGTGTGGCATCAATTATTTACACAAAGACAGACGAAGCACCGTTGCTTGCGACTTATTCTCTTTTGCCCGTGGTGCAAGCTTTTACAGCTCGCGCGGGTATATCAGTCGAAACCCGCGATATTTCTTTGGCAGGGAGAATTCTCGCACAATTTTCTGAATTCCTAAGCGAGCACCAAAGGGTGCCGGATGATCTTGCCGAACTTGGTTTGCTGACCCAGAAGCCGGAAGCAAATATCATTAAGTTGCCGAATATCAGTGCGTCGGTACCGCAGCTGAAAGCTGCCATAAATGAGTTGCAGTCTAAAGGGTACGCTGTGCCTGACTATCCTGACGTGGCGACCGATGCGCATGAGATGGAGATTAAAGCTCGTTATGATCGAGTGAAGGGGTCTGCCGTCAACCCTGTTTTACGAGAGGGCAACTCCGACCGCCGGGCACCAAGAGCCGTAAAAGAGTATGCAAGGAAACACCCTCACAAAATGGGGCCATGGTCGCCGGATTCCAAAACCTCCGTGGCCACAATGGGAGATGACGATTTTTTCTCAAACGAAAAATCGGTTGTGGTGGCGGATCCTACCGAGATCCGCATAGAGTTTGTGGATTGCTATGGCATTGTGCATGTGCTCAGGGATAAAATTGTCCTCCAGGCCGGCGAAATCCTTGATGCCACATTTATGAGCCGCAAGGCGCTCGTGAAATTTTTGGAGGAACAAATTGTCAAAGCCAGGGAGTTGGGGGTGCTCTTCTCGCTCCATCTTAAGGCCACGATGATGAAGGTCTCCGACCCGATCATCTTTGGTCACGCGGTGAAAGTATTTACGAAAGACTTTATCGCTAAACACAAAGAGACACTTCAGGAGCTTGGTGTGGATTTTAACAACGGACTCGGCGATTTGATCGCTAAAGTCGAAAGTCTTCCTGCCAATAAGAGAGCTGCGGTCGAGGCCGACCTCCGAACGGCCCTGGCTTTAGGTCCTGACCTTGCTATGGTAAATTCCGATAAAGGAATTACCAATCTTCACGTTCCAAGCGATGTGATTGTGGATGCTTCTATGCCGGCGATGATTCGGGAGGGTGGTAAGATGTGGGACGCCGAGGGCAGGCTTCGCGATACTCTCGCGGTCATTCCTGATAGCTCGTACGCAGGTGTGTATGCGGCAGTGATAGATTTCTGCAAGGTTCATGGGGCACTTGATCCACGCACGATGGGTAGCGTGCCGAATGTCGGTCTAATGGCGCAAGCCGCAGAAGAATATGGGTCGCACAACAAAACCTTCGAAATTCCTGCCGACGGCACAGTACGGGTAATTGATGCCAGTGGGAAAACGCTTTTGGTGCACTCTGTCGAGGAGGGTGACATTTGGCGTGCGTGCCAAACAAAGGATGCTGCGGTGCGCGACTGGGTGAAGCTTGCCGTGAACCGGGCGCGAGAGTCGGCCACACCGGTTGTCTTCTGGCTCGATGCACAGCGCGCACACGATGCGTGTCTGATAGCCAAAGTCCAGGATGCTCTTTCCCGGCTCAACACCGACGATCTTGACCTACGCATTCTTCCACCGGCTGAGGCTTGCCGATTCAGTCTTGAACGGCTAGTCGCTGGTTTCGACACAATCTCGGCCACAGGGAATGTCTTGCGCGATTATCTCACCGACCTTTTCCCTATTCTTGAATTGGGAACAAGTGCGAAAATGCTTTCTATTGTTCCGCTGATGAACGGCGGTGGCTTGTTCGAGACTGGTGCCGGTGGCTCCGCGCCGAAGCATGTCCAGCAATTTCTTGAGGAAAATTATCTGCGCTGGGATTCGTTAGGCGAATTTTTTGCTTTGGTTCCGAGTCTTGAGCATGTGGCTCAAACCTCTGGCATTGCCTCGGCCAAAGTTCTCGCCGACACGTTGGATGAAGCGACTGTGAAGTTCCTTGAGAATAACCGTTCTCCTGGGCGCAAACTTGGCACGATTGATAATCGCGGCAGTCATTTCTATCTCGCTCTTTACTGGGCGGAAGCACTTGCCAGCCAGGATGTGGCTCCTGACCTCAAAGCCGCTTTTACTCCGGTGGCTGAAGCACTTTCGGCCAACGAACGTGCCATTATTGCCGAATTGTTGGCCGTCCAAGGCAAGCCTGTGAATATTGGTGGATACTATTTGCCTGACGAGGCGCTTGCCCGAGCGGCCCTCCGTCCAAGCTCAACGTTTAATGAAATTATTGCCCGTGTCTAAGACAGAAATAGTGGGTGATTGATTGAATTCTTACGCAAACGAGTGCCGCTCGAGGAAGCGGTGCATTGAAAAAACGAATGTCAAAGGTCAGGTGGTGTTTACTTTTGCTACTTTTCCGTTGGCCGAATAATCAGGTCGCTTCCTGTCCACTCCACATGTAGTGGATAGATACCAAGCTTACTGCGGAACGGCGCAGTCATGTCTGTGCCGAACATTGTGGCCAACCACCGGCCGGTTTTATCCTTGAACACCGCACCGTGGCCGCCGTGCGGTGCAAATGTGCGTCCGCTTGAGTAAGGGCCACGAAGATTTTCTGACCAGCAATAGACAAAATCATAGGTGGCGTAATCGTGAGGTTCTCTCATCGCTTTGCGGGCCGGTTCCTCGAGACCGTTTTGAGTGGTGTAGAAGAGCACATATTTATTTTCCATCTTCACAAGGTAACCGCCCTCGTGTCCCAAGACAGAGCCGTCAACTGGTCCAATGTAAAATGGGTCGCCATCAAAGCCACTCATGTCATCCTTCATTTTTACAAGCTGTGTTGGCCCAAAGCCGAGGTGCATGTAGACGGTGCCGTCATCGTCCTGAAAAAGGGAAGGATCTCCTGCCCAGGAATGGAGCTGTCCCACTCGGTCTTCATACGGTCCTTCGGGACGTCCGGACACGCTTGTGAGCATTCCTGTTCCGCCACCGAACATACAGAAGGGGATGTAATAATTACCCTTTATAAAGTGAATTTCAGGAGCCCAAAAGTCGTGGACGGGCTGGCCGGGGACGGCGTCTGTAAAAAAGGGTTTTCTGGTCCACTCGCTTTCATCAACATACCAGATGACCCCTTTTTCGTCACCCAGCGCTTCCCAGTTTTTCAAGTCTTTCGAACGCCAAAGCCGACACCCAGGCACCCGCAGTGAACTTTTGCCGGTAGTGCCCGTGAGGTAGTAAAAGCCGTCCGGAGCGAGGAGAATCTGCGGATCCCGGATACCGCCGTAATCACCGGGAAGCTCAATGGGGCGGAGAGCTGAAATAGGCCCCCCTTCGGTCACCGTTGGGCGTTTTAAGGCAAGATGCTTTAGAAATCCATCGTCCACCAGCGGCACAATCCCCGGTTTGTCCATGAACACCGCTGCGGGATCCCCGCCGAAAGTGCTAAAGACATCTCCTTTCCCATCTGTAAAAAGAGTCACCTGTCCGCCGTGAGGAATCATCATCCGGCGTGGGCCGTAGGGGCCGTAGATAGATTTTGCCTCGGAGACAAACGTGTCGTGGCAAACCGCGCCAAGTCGTGTAGTAAGCTCTGAGGCGACGAGATGGTAACGACCTCCAAATTTAAAGATAAAAGCTCCCTGATAACCGACCTGCAGGGGGAAATCTCCGAGGGTGCTTTCGATTGTTGGGCGCAGAAAACGGGGTTGTTCTACTAATTCGGTTAAATTGTCGCTGAGTTTCGCGATCCAGCCCCCATCCCATAGCCAGTAGTTTGAGCCGTCATCATCCTGAAATAGCGAAGGTGTTTGGCCAAGGGTGGTGAGCCGAGCGTGCATGACATACGGACCCTCCGCTTTGCCAGAGGAACTCCGCAGGAGCCCTGTGCCTCCGCCGCTCATTGCAAAAGCGATGTAAGGAAGGCCACCGACGAAATGCAGTTCGGGCGACTGAACGCCGCGGACTCGCGGGCCCGCGGGATGGTCTGGGTTAAGTCGGAAGTATTGTGTCCAGCGCATCTGATTACCTTGGTCCCCACAAACTTCCATATCGAAAACTTTACCCAGTGGGGTCCAGGCCTTGAGGTCTGTGGATTTCCACATCCAGATTCCCAGCGTGTTGGCGAAGTCCACCTCACCAGATGTTTGAGATGGGAAACCGACGGCTTTAGATGCGATTCCTAACGTTCCGGTAAGGTAATAGACTCCGTTTGGTGCACGGGTTATAGCCGGATCGCGAAGATGTTCTTCAAACAAAGGCCGCGCAGGCACTAGCTCCTGCGCGAAACCTGTAACACCAAAGAATAAAGGGAAAAGTGCAAGCGCCAGCGTATTCCATTTGTTTTGCATTTTTTAGATAAATTAAAATTTGAGATTTATTCAAGTGAGCAGAGGGGGCCTATAAAGACGAACATCTAAAAGTTTGCACAGCCATCTAACAGAATGTTGAAAAACCTTCCCAAAGTCAAATTGGCATGATAGGAGAGAAAAATGTTTGAGGAGCGAGTAAATGTTTGAGGAGCGAGTTGTGAGAGAAGAGCCAGGAGAGTTTTGGATTAAACGCAAGCGGATCGTGGGCTCGCGAGGGCGGGGATGGATCCAGAGGACGGGGAGGCGGTGAGGCGGTTCGACAAAAAGAAACCGGGACGAAGCACAAGCAACAAAGACTGAAAAAAACCCTCATGCCGAGGACGCCGAGGTGGGCCAGACCAAGGACGGAGCCTGTGATATGGTTTATAAGCCCGAAGCGATGAGCGATCTGGACACCGGAACGATCGTGGCGGCGGAGGTGTTGCCAGGAGATCAGGCGGATACGGAGGAACTCGGTGAGCGTGTGGGAGCCGCTGTGGGGATGGTTCATGCGCTCTGTGGGAGCGAAGAGAAGCCCGCCCAAGTGAAAGTCTGACGGCGGACAAAGGGTATTTTGCCGCGTCGGAAATCGAGGCTGTGCTTCTGTGCAAAATCTGCGGCCTTGGAACGCCCAGACAATGGGCCAGCCGAGGATGGGCGGCTCTGCTTTTGTTTATATTCTGGCTCAGTCCGATAGAATCTCGCTACCTCGCCTAAACCAACTCTGCGATGAGTAGTTTTTCTATGTTTTCGCAACCAACTTTCGGAGGCTGCTTTTTCCCAGTGGGCCTAAAAGGAACCGTTTTTCAACGGTCTGTTAGGGAGAGAATCGAACAAACATCTCCTGTTTAAATGTGTCATTATGCGATTCCCACAGACGCATTTTGGCACATTTGAAGTTCATTCAAAATCGGGACACAAGAGCTTTAATAATTTTAACTATTTGATGATTAGGAATATACATAAATCTCAAAGAAATGGAATGTGTCATGCTGATAAGCTTTTGTTTTTAAACCCATGTCAAAAATTTTAGGAATCGATCTTGGCACAACAAACTCTTGCATGGCCTTTATGGAAGGCGGAGAGCCGGTTGTGTTGGAAAATTCAGAGGGAGCGCGCACCACTCCTTCCATTGTGGCTTTCACCAAGTCCGGCGAACGGCTCGTTGGACAGGCAGCCAAAAGGCAGGCAGCCACCAATCCAAAAAACACCATCTTCTCCATCAAGCGCTTTGTGGGCCGCAAATTTGCGGAAGTTCAGGAAGAAATTAAAAGAGTGCCATACAAAGTCGTTGAAGCAAGCAACGGTGATGCCGCTGTAGAGGTGGAGGTGAATGGCGAGAGAAGGGTTTATTCGCCTCAGGAGATTTCAGCGATGATTCTCTCCAAGCTAAAAGCCGATGCCGAGTCAAAGCTTGGCGAGAAAATTACAGAGGCAGTCATTACTGTTCCCGCATACTTTAACGATGCTCAACGGCAGGCGACTAAAGATGCCGGAAAAATCGCAGGGCTCGATGTGCGCCGTATCATCAACGAGCCCACCGCAGCCTCACTCGCTTACGGTCTCGATAAAAAGAAAGATGAAAAAATCGCCGTCTACGATCTCGGTGGAGGCACTTTTGACATCTCAGTTCTTGAAATCGGCGATGGTGTATTCGAAGTCAAAGCAACAAATGGTGATACGCACCTCGGCGGCGACGATTGGGACAACCGCATTATGGATTGGATTATTTCCGATTTTAAAGCCGATACAGGAATTGATCTCACAAAACAACCCGATGCGATTCAGCGTATAAAAGACGAATCCGAAAAAGCCAAAATTGCTCTTTCATCCTCGCATGAGTACGAGATCAGCCTGCCGTTCATTACGGCCGACCAGACCGGTCCGAAGCATATTCAGAAAAAGCTCACCCGCGCGAAGCTGGAACAACTGACTGACGATCTCTTCGAACGGACCATTAAACCCGTAAAAGATTGCCTTGCAGATGCGAAGCTGACGGAACGAGATATCAACGAGTTGGTTCTTGTGGGTGGTATGACCCGCATGCCACGCGTTATTGAAACTGCCCGCAAGCTTGTCAATAAGGAGCCGCACAAAGGCGTCAATCCCGATGAAGTCGTCGCGGTCGGCGCGGCCATCCAGGGAGGAGTCTTACGCGGTGATGTCAAAGACGTTCTTTTGCTCGACGTAACTCCGCTGACGTTGGCTATCGAGACGGCTGGTGGTGTTGCGACACCCATGATCCCTCGCAACACAACCATACCAACGAAAAAGACAAATATATTTTCCACATATTCCGACAACCAACCAGGAGTAGAGATTGTCGTTCTTCAAGGCGAGCGCCCACTCTCCAGGGACAACAAAAAGTTGGGCACCTTCCATCTTGATGGGATTCCACCGGCACCAAGAGGAGTCCCGCAAATCGAGGTGACTTTTGATATCGATGCCAATGGAATCCTTCATGTCTCCGCAAAAGATCTTGGCACCGGTAAGGAACAAAAAATTTCCATTACGGGTTCAAGCGGTCTCAGCAAGGAGGAAGTGGAAAAGATGCAGAAGGAGGCCGAGTTGCATGCCGAAGAGGATCGAAAAGCAAAAGAACTGATCGAGGCTAAAAATCAAGGTGACAGTCTTGCTTATCAATGTGAAAAACAGCTCAAAGAACTTGGTGAAAAAGTTCCTTCGGATAAGAAAAAGCAAATCGACGATGCCATAGCTGCTCTCCGCAAGAGTGTAGAAGGGTCCGACCCGTCCGCAATTCGATCCTGCATAGAGAAGTTGCAAAGCCAATTCGCGGCCGTGAGTGAGGAACTTTATAAACAAGCCTCCTCCTCTGCCTCAAAATCCATGAGTTCCCCAAGCGATTCATCCTCTTCAGGCAGTGACGCAAGACCAAGCGGTACTCAGCAGGGAGATGTCGTTGATGCAGAATTCGAGATTTTGGATGACGATAAGAAAAAATCGTGATCAGCATGGCTACGACCACATTTTTTTGTTCAAACGTGGCTTTCGTCATACAGCGCACCCTTTCAGAGACAGACTGCTCCATGCGCACCATGTGCGAACTCAAAGGAGCGGTCTCTGATTAACAGGCTGACCGTTTTTTCGCAGTCAAACCGGCGTTCTCGCCGAGCGAGGCGCGCGAATAAACTCGGCCACCTCAATAACCCAAACCAAAAACTACACACATGGCAACAAAGATGAAACCCATCGGCGACCGCGTGCTGGTTCAGCCCATGAAGGAAGAAGAAGTCCGTCAGGGCGGAATCATTATCCCGGACACCGCCAAAGAAAAACCACAGGAAGGTAAAATCGTCGCGCTCGGCACTGGAAAGCTCGACGATAACGGCAAAAAAATCGAGTTCACCGTTAAGGTAGGAGACAAAGTTCTCTTCTCCAAATACGGTGGCACGGAAGTCAAGATTGATGGGGAACAATACCTCATCATGCGCGAGGACGACATCCTCGGTGTGATTGAATGATCACTCAAACTTTAAACCATCAACTCAACAGTTCACACTAACTATAGAATTAATATATGGCAGCTAAACAACTTTCATTCGACGAAGCAGCTCGGCAATCTTTGCTTCGCGGCGTCGAAAAGCTGGCGAAAGCAGTCAAAGCGACCCTCGGGCCGTCCGGACGTAACGTCATTTTGGACAAAAAATTCGGTTCCCCGACCATCACCAAAGATGGCGTTACTGTAGCCAAAGAAATTGAGCTCGAAGATCCCTATGAAAACATGGGTGCTCAACTCGTCCGTGAAGTTGCATCCAAAACTTCAGATGTCGCTGGAGACGGTACAACAACTGCGACTGTCCTTGCGGAATCCATTTTCCGTGAAGGTCTCAAAAACGTCACAGCTGGAGCTAATCCCACCTCGTTGCAGCGTGGTATCAGCAAGGCCGTGGAAGCCGTTGTTAACGAACTCGGCAAAATCTCAAAGAAAGTTTCGGATCGGACCGAGATCGCACAAGTCGCAACCGTCTCCGCCAACTGGGATACCACAATTGGCGAAATTATTGCCGATGCGATGGATAAAGTAGGCAAGGATGGCACTATCACGGTTGAGGAAGCCAAAAGCATCGAGACAACCCTCGATGTTGTTGAGGGTATGCAATTTGACAAAGGCTACCTCTCACCCTATTTCGTGACCAACCCCGAGGCCATGGAAGCCGTTCTAGAGAACGCCTATGTCCTCATCCACGAAAAGAAAATCAGCAACCTCAAGGACCTTCTTCCTCTTCTCGAAAAGGTCGCCAAGGCTGGTCGTCCGCTTCTGATTATCGCAGAAGACGTTGAAGGCGAAGCGCTTGCGACTCTCGTCGTCAACAAATTACGCGGCACTCTTCAAATTGCTGCAGTTAAGGCCCCTGGGTTTGGTGATCGTCGAAAAGCAATGCTTGAAGACATCGCCGTGCTTACGGGTGGGCGTTGCCTAACTGAAGATCTCGGCATCAAGCTCGAAAATGTTTCGCTCGACGATCTTGGCAAAGCCAAGCGTATTGTCATCGATAAAGAAAACACCACCATCGTCGAGGGCGAAGGTAAGTCTTCCGACATCCAGGGCCGTGTCAAACAAATCAAACGTCAGATCGAAGAAACGACATCTGACTATGATCGCGAAAAACTCCAGGAGCGTCTGGCCAAATTGGCCGGTGGTGTTGCTGTCATCAATGTAGGCGCCGCCACAGAAACGGAGATGAAGGAGAAGAAAGCCCGCGTTGAGGATGCGCTCCACGCGACTCGCGCTGCGGTTGAGGAAGGCATCGTCCCGGGTGGCGGAACAGCGCTCCTTCGCGCACAAAAGGCAATTGACAGCCTCAAGCTCTCCGGAGACGAGGCAGTCGGAGCCCAAATTGTGCGTCGAGCCATTGAGCAACCTCTTCGTACCCTGGCGGACAATGCAGGCAAGGAAGGCGCCCTCATAGTCGAGGAAGTGAAAAAACGCTCCGGCAACGAAGGTTACAACGTCGCCACCGGCGAATATGTTGACCTCGTCAAAGCCGGTGTTGTTGATCCTACCAAGGTGACCCGTTCGGCCCTTCAAAATGCGAGCTCGATTGCCGGTCTGCTTCTAACCACAGAAGCTCTCGTCACAGAGATTCCGGAAAAGGAAAAAGCTCCCGCCATGCCTCCTGGCGGCGGAATGGGCGGAATGGACTATTAAAGCAATAGACCGAGGGACATCCCCAACCACGCACGCCCCGGATCGCTCACGCGATCCGGGGTTTTGCGTTTTATCTCCCCAGTTAGATTGGCATCATCATCAATCCCACCTCGTGCAGTATGACCTTGAGTTATCATCCATTGTTTGCTGCGGTTGCTATAGCATCATCATAGAAGAATTCCGGATTGCTTTTAAATCCTTGTTCAGCCTAATTGTTTTCGATCTTTTTATGCCGCAACTTGTTCCTGCCACTCTTTTGCCCTATTAAAGTTAGTGCGTTATATCTCTGGTGCCTGCGAGCGCGGTGGGATGTACCCCCTTTTTTACACACCTGCTCCATAGTGACTCTCATGTGATCAATGCAATTCTCTTCCAATTCGCCTTTAATGGGTTGTCATCGTGCTTTTCGTTCCACACGATTTTGCTTAACGCGAAGCTCGCACCTTCCGACGTCGACTTTTAATTTGAGTGGCTATAAATCGTTGCGAAAGTCCTTGCGTTACGTTGTGTGAGTGGAATAACATTAGGAATGGATGCAGCAAAAGCGGAAGCAAAGTATGAGATGAGGAAAAGGGCGGTGGAGGCAGTGCGCAGTGGGGAACCGGTGGCGGTGG
>CALDSX010000027.1 GCA_937924445.1 uncultured Chthoniobacterales bacterium | reverse complement strand
CACTCGCCCCTCTACATACTCCGTCTTCCGATATTCGTAGCCCTCTCGCACTCCAAACGCATGATACAACAGACTTTGACTTATGCCCTCCTATATCACATCTCAATCTTCGTCTAAACATGAACTTCCCGGATGAACCGTATTTTGAACCAAGGCCAATAAGGAGTTTACCGGAATCTGCGCCGCTAGGAAAAACATCCTGCCGATTCCAGACTTCATCGCTTCGAATTTGCCACAACTAGCAATGCGCATGTTATAAGATCGCAGCTGACAACGCGAAGATTGAACAATCTCTGGTTCACAAAACCTACGGCACCTGATTAAATCTACCCGTGAAGTGCTTAACGATGTTAATGCCACCGATCTTCCATTTCTTGGCACATAAAAAGACCGTTTCTCATATGTTCTCTGATGGCTACTACGGCAACTACTGTGGTCTACCTCTCTCATAATTTGAGATCTATTTGCGATTTCCCGAGCTCGGATCTCGACGGATGAGCCATGGGTTTCACACCCGCGCGGTGCTTTATTGAACGCCCGCCCACACACTCATGACACCTTTTGTGTGTATAGGACTTAGTGTGATGTCTCGTAGATAGGGTGATATACTTCTTCGAGCAAAAATTCCCATGCTCGGTCGATCTTTCCGAGGAGCCTCACGGGGTCCGCTGGCCAGCGATAGGGCTTTGGATTCTTGTTTCTCTCTTCGAGGAAGCGCAGGATGTCGGCCACCAAGGCTGCGACGCTTCGGAAGCTTCCGGGACGAACCACGTTGCGCGTGGCGTAGTTGTCGCAGATGACATGGATGACGAGTTCGGCAGGAACCTCCCAGTCAATCTTGGGCAGGAAATCCAGCCACTGCCGGTGGGTGTGCCGGGCGGCGGTGTGAGCGAAGACCTTTCCGGAAAGATCATCCAGCGCGGCGCAGAGCGTCACGGTCCCGTGGCGGTAGAAATCGTTGGTTTGCGTGCGGATCTGCCCTTGGCGCAGTGGCAGCCCGGCTGTGTGCGCTCCGGTGCTTGGCACTGGCTCTTCTCGTCGCAGCAAAGCACAACGGCGCGTTCCGGCGGATTGAGGTAGAGGCCGACGACGTCCCAGAACTTCTCCTCGAAGTCGGGATCCTCAGAGAGCTTGAAGGCTCTTACGCGATGCGGCTGAATGCCATGCGCCGCCCAGAGCCACCGCACATTCGATTTGCTCAAGCCCGTCTCGCGCGCCATCGCGCGGACGCTCCACGGTCCGCCCTGCGGGGAAAACCGCTCTGCCTGCGAAATCGCTTTGGCCACGGCTGCACGCGGCGAGGAGGGCTTGTGCCTACGGCCCGGCTGGTCGCGCAAGCCCGCCAGCCCCCTGCGGGCCCAACGGCCCCTCCACCGGCTGACGGTCTGCAAGCTAGTGGAAAGCTGCGCGGCGATCATCTCGTGCGATTTGCCCTCGCTCAGCGCCAGAATGATCCTGGCGCAGAAAACCTCCCGCTGCTCGCTGGTGCTGGCGAACTCGATCTTTCTAAGGACCCGGCGCTGCTCGGGCGTTAGTTCGATAGGAGTTGCAGCTGGCATGAATCCAATTCAAAAACGGTTCCCGCACAATGTCACACCATTTATGGGACGCCACATTAGAGGCCTTTGATTCAGGTCTGGAACCCGCAGGAAAGGAGTCAGAAATTTTCAACACCGATGAGGAGAAGGTTGGCAGTTGAACAGCATGGCATGGATCGTGGCTGCAGAAAGCAGCGGCGCCTGTGTGAACCTAGAGAGAAAAAAGGGGAGGGGAGGATGGGCAACAGGTTTCTCGAACGAATCTGGTGACGAGTGAAGCACGGGGGGGATGTTTCTGTGGGCACACGAGAACGTTACGGACCTGGAGATGGCTTTGGAAAATGGTTCTTTGACTTCAACCCCTGGATGCTGCATCAAGCCTTTGAAAACAGGACGCCGTGACGGTGAGAACGCTCGGAAGAAAGGGCGATCTGGAAGAGGGCCGCAGAAGGCTCCCACCACGGCCGAGCTTGACCTGAGAGTAGAATCAATCAACAACCTACCCCACTTCGTTTCCGGCGAATTAACTAAGGATGAACTCGAATTGGCTCCGCTTTCTGCGCCACTTTTAACGCGTTTCTGTTTCATTGCGCTGGTTTTCTTAGCACAATAGTGTTTTGATACCGTGGAGCATTATTGCAATGCATCGAAATCCACGTTTGCAATGCGTTCAACCTATTTCACACACAGCCGCACGAAATGAGCCAAGAGATGCTGATAGTTGTTGCCCTTCTTGTGGGGTCTCTTTCGCTTTTTGCCCTGGAAAAGTTCCCAGTCGAACTGGTTGCTCTCGGAGTGCTGGCAACACTGTTGCTCACGGGCGTGCTCGTTCCAAAGGAAGCATTTGCTGTTCTCTCAAATGAAGCACCACTGACTGTGGCTGCCCTTTTTATCCTTAGCGACCTCCTTTTGCGGAGTGGAGGAATCGCAGGACTTTCGGGGTTTATGACAGCTCTGACAGCAAAAAGCCAGTCGCTTGCTTTACTTGTGCTGATTTCGATTGCTGCAGCGGCCTCGGCATTCGTTAACAACACTCCCGTGGTGGCGATATTCATACCTGTTGTAATTCAAATGACCCGCGAAAATGGTATCGGACCGTCACGTTTTTTGATTCCTCTCAGCTACGCAGCTCTGTTGGGGGGATGCTGCACACTGATTGGAACCTCCACGAATCTTGTCGTTCATGGAATTGCGGTTGCCAACCGCTTGCCCGGCTTTCAAATGTTTGAAATCGCTCTCATAGGGCTACCACTTCTGTTTATTTGTGGAGCTTTAGTCATGGTTCTTGCACCCAAGTTCCTTCCTGAGCGACAAACGGTTGCCTCGCTCCTAACTGTCGAACAGAGGAAAGCACGTATTTTTCAGCTTCTTGTAGATCGTGATTCGCCCTTGATCGGAAAACATCTCGCAGACTGTGATTTTCTGAGATCCAGCGGGGTGATTTTGTTGGAAGTTCGACGCAAGGCTGAGCGCATCCGCTCGGGGTTCGATTCAGTGGTCATTGAACCCTTCGACCGACTGACGATCGTTGCCAGAGATACAAAGGAGGTTGAAGGCGACCCCGAACATCCGGAGATTTATTTTAACGGAACCGCTGCCGCGGCATTTGGTCTTGAAGTGCTCTCCACAATCCCCGGTGGCGTGACAGAGGGTGTGATTGGGCCAATGTCCAGTTTTGCCGGTCGGAGCCTTCGAGAACTTCGCTTGCGAAGCACGCACGCGCTCCATGTTCTTGCAGTGCATCGCAAATCGCAGAACCTACTTGATCGTTTTTTGGACGTAGACCTCCACGTCGGTGACACCTTACTGATTATTGGTGCCGACACCTCAATTCAGCAGCTCTCCGAGCGCGGGGATTTGGTGTTAGCCGATGAACCGTCCACCCAACTCACTACTCCACAAACCCGAGATCGCGCTCGGGCGTGGATTATTTGGGCCACCCTCATTGTCGTCGTTCTACTACCCACACTACACGTTCTGCCCATCTCGACCTCAGCTTTTATTGCATGCGTCTTTCTCGGCTTTCTCGGCATCCTCAAAACAAACGAAGCTATGCGTGCGGTGGATTGGCCAGTTATGCTGACCATCTATGGAATGCTAGCCCTTGGAGTCGCCGTGGAAAAAACCGGATTGGACCAGCTCGTCGCCGGGCATCTTATCACCTGGGCTAGCGGCTCATTCGGGACAAACCTTGCCCCATGGGTGTTACTCGCCTTGTTTACCTTCAGCACGATCTTTTTAACAGAAATCATCTCAAACAACGCTGCCGCGGCTGTCATGGCACCGCTTGCTATCGGGGTGGCTGAACATCTTGCGGTCTCTGCTCAACCATTTTTGATCGCCGTAACAATTGGTGCATCTTTGGCGTTTGCAGTGCCAATGGGTTACCAAACCCATCTCATGGTGTATGGCGTTGGCGGTTACCGATTCAGTGATTTTTTGCGAATCGGGCTTTTGCTTGACCTGATCGTTTGGGGTGTCACAACATTACTTGTGCCGCTCATCTGGCCATTTCGGTAGCCCGCGTGCGTCGCGCGAGAAAGTAGATCGGCAGCCCCGCTAACACAGTGCCAAGACCCGTAAGCGATTCGAAGGGGTATTGCTGAAATGAATGCACCATCATAAAACCTGCTACAGTTGTGAACAAAACCTGCGGCAAAGGATATGCCCAACTCCGGCACGGTCGAGATAAGTCCGGTTCCCTCCAACGCAACACGATCACACCAGCCACAGCAAGCACTGAGCAGAGGAGCAGCGCAAACTGCGCGTAAATCAACACCGCCTGAAAGGTAGAGGTAAATATTAACAACGTTACCAACGCCATTTGAATTAACATCGCACGCGCAGGCACACCACCTGTTGTTTTCGGTGCAAAAAACCGCAAAACCGGCAAATCTTCACCCATCGCCATTGTTACCCTCGGCCCAACCCACATCATCGAGCTGACGGACGATACCAGCCCCAGACATATAAATGCAGTCACAATTTTTGAGCCGTTCTCTCCAAAAATATGACGCCCTGCTATCAAACCAACCTCAATCTGACCAGCAAGTTCTTCCCGCGGGGCGACCCTTAGGAATACCGCGTTGAGCAAAAGATAGAGCACCGTAACAATCATTGTCCCAAGCAGGAGCGACATAGGGACATTTTTCTCTGGTGATTTGATCTCGCTAGAAATATAAGCCGAAGCATTCCACCCAGAATAGGCATACATCACATAGATCAAACACACCGCAAAAGAGCCTGTCATCATCAAGCCAAATTCATTGGCTGCAGGAGCAAAGTCGGTCCCACATCCTGGAGCAAAAACAAATCCCGCAATAATAAAAACAAGAATAACTCCAACTTTTACAAACGTGAAGAGGGTGTGAAACACGCTCCCTGAACGCAGACCCGTCAGATGGACCGTTGTGACAATCCAAACCAAGATCGCCGATACCCATGAGGGATTAAACTCCGGATAAAGCCCTCTCAGATAACTTGCAAATGCCATCGACGAAAGAGCGACTGGCGCGGCAAATCCGACAATTGCGGAAACCCATCCCGCACAGAACCCAACTGACGGATGGTAAATTCTCGAGAGAAAATTGTACTCACCTCCGGATCGCGGCAGGGCAGCTGCCAATTCTCCGTAAGAAATCGCACCACAAAAGGCCAACACTCCTCCAATAGCCCACAGGGCTATAATCGCGAAGGGTGATCCAACGTCCGCCACCTGAAACCCAATACTGGTGAAAACTCCGGTGCCAATAATGTTGGCCACGACAAGCGCAGTCGCGGTAAGAAGGTTGATTTTCGGAGCGGCTGATTCGGACGACACGTTGGCTAAACCTAAGGACGAATTAACATTCCTCAAGAAAATTTGCGGGATTTGCCACCTGGTACACGAATATTCGCAATTTCGGACGGGGCCCAAGCCCAAGGACAAATTGCTCGAGGCTTTCGACAAAACTCATGCCATTTTTCATTCTGTGGCCCGTCAATCCAAATTTGTGCCAAGTGCTGTAACAAAAATTACATAATTTTATCTCAGGACTGCGAACACGCTCGTGTATCTGAGAAAAACTCCAGGCTTATTCTTCCCCTTGGAAGAAGGCCCCCGATGATGTGCCACTCGATTCCAACAACCCTTTTTATTTGCTTTAACCCAGTAAACGTCTTAGAGCAGGATGAGCGGAAAGGCTACGTAAATCGATCCGATTCTCGTAAAGCGCTTTGCCAATAATAACACCATGCAACGCGCTGCGCGCGGCCAAAGCGACCACATCCTCTATACTCGAAACTCCGCCACTCGCGATAACATTAAGCTTTGTCACCGCAAGAATCGCATCCAATTCCTTGTAATTTGGCCCATCTAACATCCCATCGGTTGCAATGTCGGTGTAAATAATCGTGCCAGCTCCTGCGCTTTCAGCTTTACGTATGAGATCACCCGAGCGAATACTACGTGACTCCGTCCAACCCTTCACCGCAACAAATCCATTCCGAGCGTCAATGCCGACAGCTACTTTCTCCCCGCCGAACTCCTCCGAAACCTGAGTGATGAAGTCAATAGACTCCGCAGCCCGCGTGCCTATGATAACCCGCGACACGCCAGCGTCAAAAGCTCGACGGATAGTCTCAATACTCCTCATTCCACCCCCAAGCTCCACCGGACATCCAGCTGCCTGCACAATCTGCCTTACAATCTCAATGTTCGCAGGTTTTCCAGTAAATGCGCCATCGAGATCAACCAAATGTAACCAGTCAGCACCCTCTTCAGCCCAGCGCCGCGCAAATTCGGGAGGGTTATCAGAATAAACCGTTCTTTCAGAGGCTTTCCCCTGCTTGAGTCGAACGACCCGCCCCTCCATTAGATCAATCGCAGGATAAAGAAGAAGTTTTGCCATCTGATCAAGCAAAGGTTGGAGAAATCTCCCCAACTAACCGCAGCCAATTCCTAAGAATCGTTAGTCCTGTCCGCTGGCTTTTCTCGGGATGAAACTGTGTTGCCGCCAGAGAGCCTCGACAAATGGCAGCAGCAAACCTCTCCCCATATTTTGTTGTGGCGGCAATTAGCGAGTCTTCTTGAACCACAGGAAAGTATGAATGCACAAAATAGACATACGGATCCGCGGAAAGCCCCATCCAAAGAGGGGAGGGGCGGATCTCAAGTCGGTTCCATCCCATGTGTGGCACTTTCAACCCCGAGCCACTGTTAAAACGCACGACACGCCCACGAAGATACCCCAAGCCTTCAATTCCAGGGGATTCTTCGCTAGACTCAAAAAGCAACTGATAACCGACGCAGATACCAAGGAACGGTTTTTCGGCCCAAAGCCAGTCAAGCAATGCCGGTTTCAAGCCACTATCATCTAAATTTTGAGCGGCATCCCCAAATGCTCCAACTCCTGGGAGCACAACTGCAGAAACCCAACGCAACTCGTGCGGCTTGGAGACGCGCCGCACCTCGGCACCAACCGTCTCGAGTGCCTTGCCTGCGCTCTGGAGATTTCCACTGCCATAATCTATGAGAGCGATCATAAAATTCCTTTCGTACTCGGCACGCCAAAAACTCGCGGATCATGAAGGGTGGCCATATCCAACGCTCGTCCCAAACCTTTAAAAATCGCTTCGCAAATATGATGCGAATTCCGCCCAGAAAGAACAGAGGCATGAAGTGTTAAACCAGCATTAACAGAAAACGCCCGAAGAAATTCTTCAATGAGCTGTAGTGGAAAAGCGCCAGCAGGCGGCAAATCTATGTTCACCTCGCAATTGAGAAAAGGGCGACCACTAATGTCTACGACGATTCGAGCAAGAGCCTCATCCATGGGAATATATGCTGTTCCGTAGCGAACAATGCCTGTTTTGTCCCCAAGAGCGCTTTGAAATGCTTTACCCAAAGCGATGCCAGTATCTTCGACGGTGTGATGAAAATCTACATGCAAATCGCCTGTGGCTTTGATGATGAGGTTGAAGAGGCCGTGTTTGGCGAAGAGAACCAGCATATGATCAAAAAAACCGATGCCCGTAGAGATCTCAGATTCGCCCTTGCCATCGAGGTCGAGAGTGACAGCGATTTGTGTTTCGCTGGTGTCGCGCTGGATAGAAGCTGAACGATTCATTATGAGACGATGAACGGTTTATTGACGATTGACAAGTGCTCGGTGAAAATATCGGATGTTTTTAGTTGGCAATACACGCGCAGTCACGAGTTATTTATAAATAACATTACATTACATATATTGTATGATGTTATGAATCAGGTGCCCAATCTGCACCCGCACTTATTTCTCATCACATTTCTCACTTTTCTCATCACAAAGAAACCCATTCTCTGTAATCATGTTCCGCTTGAGTAGCAAGAGATCACCACAAAATCGTTAAGCAACTCAAAGACGTCGAGATTCGATCCGATGGGTAATACTGACACTTCATTTTCGAATGGCAAGCTCTCGCGGTGGCAATACTCACCCACTGAGCGAGTGGCGAGAACCTCACCTCACCACTCGCGCGCTCATGCCCGTGCATCTGGCAGTAATACAAACGCGATCTGCTGAACTCCGTCCAACAACCTCTCGGCCGAAAAAGCGCCTCTAGATTATGAACCGGACGAACTCATTGATACCGCTACTGATAGTTTAACCAGCGTGTCGTTCTAATACGATCCCAAAGGTCGCCTCCACAATCGTCACCAAAAGGGACGGGTATCATCACACTCGGGCTGTGCATCGAGAAAAAAAAGGACTGGCCTTTACACGATTCCAATACGTCCTCAGTCTTCGCGAACGATTACCACCTTTGTCTTTTTCCACCATTCGTATTCTTACGTAGAGCCATCCACCCGCCCCTTTCACGCGCTAAGCTATCTGTTCACGGAAACTCAGCACAAAGATTACTTTTTTGAAAAATTCTCTTGACATTACCGAGGAATCTTAATCAAATGCAAATTGCAACTTTGTTATGAGACAGTCTCGTCAGTCTCCTCAGTTTCTAATTTCAGTTCTCTGCGTTGCTTTCGTTCTCATCCTTGCTATGCTAGTGAGCTTCCAAAGCCTCAACCAGCACAGCAGCACAGCAGCACAGCAGCACAGCAGCACAGCAGCACAGCAGCACAGCAGAAAAAGCTGATGTTGGTTTAAACCAACAGCCGCAGGCAGTCGGCAGGTCGAGAGATCAAGGCTCTCCTTACTCTCAACAATCTTCCGGGTATTCTCCCTCCAAGGCTTCACTGCCCCTACCCGCTGGCAATGCCAGCCAGATTCAGACAGCCTCTACAAGGTTCGCCAAACTCTCCGTGGCCTCCCCTCTCACGCACGAATCAGGAGGTTTACCCGCCACAGCGTTTGTCGGCCAGAACCCACAGCCGCTCACTCCCGACGAGCTCGGACTCTTCCCTGTCCAACCTATCGGGCTAGAACAGACCGTTCCGATCCGGGTGCAGTTTCCTTCCGCTAACTCCGGCGACCTCGTTATAATTCAAGCCGAAGATGGCGGCAGCATCAACGGCCAGTCCGTTGTCGCCCAACACTATCTCGATTCCTCCAGAGAAGCAGGCTTCTCCTTCACCTCCACCACCGAGGGCGGTCTCTACCGCATCACCCTGCGCAACGGGTTCGATGAAAAACGTATTCAGTTATTCGCCGCTCCCACCTTTACCAAAAACCCCTGATCTACCCCACCCGCTCGCTATCCCCTCACCTCACCTCCAACACCTCAACCAGTTACCGATGTTACCCTCCACTGCTCCCTCCATCACGCTCCTCCTCTCCCTCCTTCTGCTCGCCATAGCCCACCCCTTTCCTGTTAACGCTCAGTATTATTCGCCCTGTGGCAATAATAACAACGGACAATCCTCAGGTAACGGGGGCAATAACACCAACACGCCGAATGGCCAATTTGGTGACCCGGTGCTTCCCTACACCGGTAACGAATTTAAAGTTATTGAAGATCTCCAACTCTGGGGTGCCGTCGGCAGTTATCCCATGGTCTGGAGTCGCCACGCCAACTCGCGCAACACTCCAGGAGCCAGCTTCTTCGGCATGGGCCACTATTGGCGACACGGGTTCCAATGGGAGCTCGTCAAAAATTCCCCCGACACCCAAGGCCGTGCACGGGTCACTATTATCTACCCCACCGGCAGCGCATTCACCTTCACCGAGATTGCCCCTGGCCAGTGGAATAACTCCGGCACCTCCGCTGATTTTCTCGTCAAAACATCCGACGGTTTTCGCCTCCAAACTCAGGATTCTTTCCAATACCATTTCTTAACCTTCACCTCCGGCAACGCAGAATACTACCTCATGACGCGCGTTACCGATCCGCAGGGCAACGATTTCCATCTCACCTACGACTCCGCACGCCGCTTTATTTCCATCCAAGAACCGGGTGGACGCTCCCTGCGCGCCACCTATTCGACGCTCACCGGCAACAGACTCAACCCTGTTACCATCGCCACCCTCACCAGCCTGCCTGCCTCCAACCCCACAGAACCAACCACCACTTGGCTTGAACTTACTCCCACCTCGTGGGCACTTGCCGCAACCAATTCTTACAGATTTATCCGCATCCTCCAGGCCGACGGTTCCTATGGCAACATCGCCGAAGTAGAAATTTACGAAGCTGGCACCAACACAAAGCTCTCCGGCGAAATAATCTCCTCCGAATCCCTCGTTCAAGCAGGTAGAGCCTTCGACGGCAACCCGGCCACCTTTTTCCAGTCAACTTCCTTCTCCGGCGGTTTCGTCGGCATCAAACTCCCCGCCGCCAAAGCCATCGGACGTATCCGCGTCCTGCCCGCTCCCGGCACCCTGACTCAACAAAAACCCCCCTATTTCGGCTACGCACCTCTTCGCGCCGAAGGCTCCAACGAACTCCCCGTCACCCTCGCAGCCATCACCCGTGTGGAAACCAGCGACGGACGTGCCGTGACCTATCACTACGCCAATATCACCGACCCCTCTCTGCCCTACGTCTTCCCCACTCTGACCTCCGTGGATTACGGCGACGGCACCCGTGCCGAATACCGGCACAGCCAGGTCTTCCCAGGCACACGCCCCCTTGTCACCGAATGGGACGACCCACGCTACTCCCTTCGCCAAGGCCGTTATCGCACCGTGTATCAAAACTCCCAAACCGCCGTTCTTGGAGCGGTCTTCTCACAGGTCAACATCGAAACCGGCGGCGAAATCCTCCGCATCGGCCTTTTCAACAATCAGCTCCACCAACCAATGGTTGCCCTCCCCAACGGTGGCAAAATCGTCCAATACTACGGCACCAACAAAGAAGGAGCCACCGCCATCACTAGAAAGGATGACCGTAACGGCAACCCCACCACCTACACCTTCCACCCCGATACCGGCTATCTTGCCACAGAGAAAGATCCTCTCGGGCGTATCACCTCCTACACCTACTCGGCCACAGGGCAGATCGCCTCTATAACCTATCCCGACGGTTCCACCGAATCTTTCACCTACAACGCCCTCGGCTCCCCACTCTCCCACACCGATTCCCTCGGCCGCACGACATCCTTCATCCGCGACAGCCGCAACCGCATCACACGCATCACCTATCCCGACGGCACCTCCGAAGCCTTCACACACAACATTTTCGGCCAAACACTCACTCATCGCCAACGCAACGGCGGCATCGTCACCAACACCTACGACTCCCGTGGTCTGCTCCTCTCCTCCACTAACCCTCTCGGCCATACCTCACGCTTCTCCTACGACACCGCCGATCGCCTCGCTTCCGTCACCGACGCCCTCGGCCGCACCACTCGTTTCCAATACACCCAACGCGGATTGATCAACAAAATTATCTATCCAGACAACTCCACTCGCACCTATACCTACACAAAATACGGCGATGTCGCTTCCGTCACCGACGAACTCGGCCACACCACCACCTTCACCTATGATATCTTCCGCAGAATCATTTCCATCACCGACCCCCTCGGTCGCACCTCTCGCACCACCTATCTGCCTGACAGTTTTGAAAACAAACCCCTAAGCCTCATCGCCCCCTCAGGCCGCACCACCACTTTCACCTACGACAAAGAATGGAACCTACTCACCACCACCTTAGCCGCTAACACCTCTGAGGCTGCTAGCACATCTTTCACCTACGATAAAGTCGGCAACATCATCCGCATCACCGATCCCCTCGGCCATACCACCAACTTCACTTACGACGTTCGCAACCGTAAAACTTCTCAGACCGATCCTCTTGGCCGCACCACCACCTTCACCTATGATACCGTCGGCAATCTCCTCACCGAAACCCGCCCCGATGGTGGCCTCACCAGACGCACCTACGATCTCATGAACCGCCTTCTCTCCGTCACCACCCCCGACGGCAAAACAACCACCTTCACCTACACCCCCTCCGGCCACCTCGCCACTCGCACCGATCCCAAAGGCAACACCTCCACCTATACCTACGATCTGGCCATGCGCCAGACCAGTCTCATCTATCCCGACGGCTCCCGCGAAGAGTTCTCCTACGATGCCGTCGGCAATCTCCTCACCTACATCACCCGCGCCAAACAAATTCGCACCTCAGTTTTTGATCTGCGCAACCGCGAACTGACCACCTCTTGGAACGATTCCTCCACCCCAGGCATAACCCGCAGCTACGACGCTGCCGGACGCATTGTGCGCCAGCAAAACATCCATGCCACACTCAATTACACCTACGATGCTGCTGGGCAACAGCTCTCCGAATCGGTCACTCTCCCCGGCAAACCTGCATGGGTCACCGTCTCCACCTACGACGCCGACGGACGGCGGCTCACAACCAAATACCCCGGCGGCAACCTCGTCCACCACAGCTACTCCGCCCGTGCGTATAAAGGGACAGTCCTTTTTTATCAGTCGGGATCGAGATCGAACCATGGCATGTGCCCTCCCCCATAGATATCGCTCGCCCGGTTTTTATCGACCCATGCGTATTCGGGGTCGTTGCAGGTCATGTATCTCTAG
>CALDSX010000026.1 GCA_937924445.1 uncultured Chthoniobacterales bacterium | reverse complement strand
ATGTCGAGCGCACGCGCCAGGGCGATGTCTGTGTGCAGATGACGTTCGTGGAACTCGTCGAAAATAAGTACCGATACACCCCGCAAATGTGGATCGGCAAGCATCCTGCGGAGCAGAATCCCTTCAGTAACGAAGAGAATGCGTGTTTTTGGGGAAGAGACATTGTCCAGTCGAATCTGATAACCAACAAGAGCACCGGGCTGCTCACCCAGATCGGAAGCTACTCGCGCGGCGAGCATTCGGGTCGCCAATCGACGGGGTTGTAGGATGACAATCTGTCCGCTCGGCCGGGTGGAGGGTGGGCCGTGGGCGAGAAGAATGCGTGGAACGAGGGTTGATTTCCCAGAACCCGTTGGGGCTTCAAGAATCAAACGACGTGTTTTAGCTAACCCAGCGACGATATCATCCGCCAATGCAGCAACGGGCAGATCGGGTAGGGGACAGGCCAGACCCTCTGGTGAATTGGTTGCAAGAAAATTTTGTTCGTCCATTTAAAAAGCTAAACCCACAGCGCCGCAAACACAAAGATCCTCTCCATGGCGTCGTTTGACCTATCAATCGCGAGCGATGGAGGGCGGCGAAGGCGAAGCATATTTTTTATTCACTCCCTGTAGTTTATACGTTACAAAGTCCTGTCCGGGCAGAACTCCCCCCAAAATTCGAAGTCCCGTATGGGAGGCCATACCCTCAAAACTGGGAGGGAGAATAGGCGGTGATCTAAGATCAGCGCTGGGAAGAGTTCCTAAGATAGCCCATTTCGACATCGAGCGGTGGGGTGCTGAGAATCACAGGGCATTTTGTTGCCACGCGCCTTTTCGAGGGGACATGGAAAAATGCTCGTTGAAAAAAATCGGCAGGTGTTTTTTTATTCGCGGCACACTTTTAGACAAACCGCAGATACTAATGCATCCTCCATTTTCTCCAATTTTTTTCTGAGCATGAGCTGCGACTGTTATTCGTCGCTCCCGAACATCCGCGCGATCCATGAACACCAAGACGTTTATCAACGAGGATTTTCTTTTGCAAACCCCAGTCGCACGACGGCTTTACCATTGTTTCGCAGCCCCACAACCGATTGTGGATTATCATTGCCACTTGTCGCCGAGAGATATTGCTGAGGATCGCAGATTTGAAAATCTTTTTGAGATTTGGCTTGAGGGGGATCATTACAAATGGCGTGCGATGCGTTGGAACGGTGTGCCAGAGCGTTATTGCACTGGCGACGTAGAGCCTTACGAAAAATACCTGGCGTGGGCCCGCACGGTGCCGCATACCCTCCGAAATCCTCTTTTTCACTGGACGCATCTCGAACTTAAACGCTATTTCGGCATTGAAGAATTGCTGAGTGAGGAGACGGCGCCAAGAATTTGGGAGCAAGCAAAAGAACAACTCTGTTTGCCAGAGTTTTCCGCGCGTGGAATTCTCACAAAATTCAACGTTGAATTAGTTGGGACGACAGATGATCCAACCGCCGATCTGGTTTGGCATCAAACTCTTGTCGGCAGTGGGTTGAAAACGCGCGTGGTGCCAACTTTTCGCCCTGACAAGGCTTTGAATATTCATTGTCCCGAAGAGTGGAACGCATGGGTCAACAGGCTTGAATGGGTCTCAGGTCGAGGGGCGTCAAGTCTGAGCGAGTTTCTTGCTGCTTTAAAAGCACGCCATGATGCCTTTCATGAAATTGGTGCCCGCATGTCCGATCACGGGCTCGAACGCTGTTTCGCGCTCTTTGCGCCCGAAAAGGAAATCGCTAAAATTTTTCAGAGCGTAAGATCGGGGCGAGCTGCTACCATGGAACAACGAGAGAAATTCGCCACATTTTTGATGCTTGAGGTAGGACGCTGGAACGCGGAAAAAGGTTGGGCTATGCAGATACATCTTGGGGCACGACGCGATAACAACTCCCGTTTGCTCCGGGCGGTCGGGCCGGATGCGGGGTTCGATTCGATCGGAGATTACCCGCAGGTGGAGACGCTCGCTCTCTTTTTGGACCGTCTTGACCAGGACGGCTGCTTGCCGAAAACGATTGTTTACAACCTTAACCCAGCCGACAACTACATTTTTGCAACAATGCTGGGCAACTTTCAGGACGGATCTATTCCTGGCAAGATGCAGCTCGGCAGTGCTTGGTGGTTCCTGGATCAAAAAGAGGGAATCGAGTGGCAGATTAACGCCGTCTCAAATCTTGGACTGCTCTCACGTTTTATCGGCATGGTTACGGATTCGCGCTCTTTTCTGAGTTATCCACGGCATGAGTATTTTCGTCGAATCTTCTGTAATTTGATCGGTCAGGATGTCGCGGAGGGGAGAATGCCCGACGACGATTTTCTGCTTGGCCCTCTTGTCCGCTCGGTCTGCTGCGACAACGCGCGAAGTTACTTTTTATGAGATCGTCTACGGTCGCAAACACCCTCAACGACGCAAGGCACTCTCGTATTCCCACGCCCATGAATGAATAAGCATAGGCCTGAAGACTTTAAGCGACCAGGTGAAGCTCAATTTGCGTGGAACTCGCCTGTTGAAAAGATTGGAAAACTTGGTGCTGGGCGCATCCGCTCGCTCTTAAAGTTGGGCATTAAGACGGTGGGAGATTTGCTTCTTGCAATCCCACTAAGATACGAGAACAGGAGCAAATTCTCGCCTTTTCCGCCCGCTGCTGCTCCGGGGCCCATCCTCCTTTGCGGGCGGGTGGTGGACATGCTGCCCGATAAATTTTTGCCTGGCAAAAAGCGCCTCACCGAGGTTCAAATCGAACCTTATGATGTGAGTGCACCTCTCTTGACGGAGCCTGTCTCGCTCAAATGGCTTAATGCCAGGCATATTCGTTCACAAATTGCTGTGGGTCATCAGCTTGTCGTATTCGGTCTGCTCCAACAAAAAGGGCGAACGTGGAGCATCTGGTTCCCTGAGTTTGAGGTCATCGAGCAAGATCAGAACGAATTGGGTAAAATTCACCTTGGCAGGATTGTGCCCGTTCACTCCTCGGGTGCTGGAATTACTCCGCGCTTTTTGCGTGAGCTGGTCTGGGAAGCCCTTGAGGGCGTTGTCCCGGACTCAGCGCCTCCGCCCATCTGGGGCCTTGATAACGGGGTGTTCCGAACTCCGCTCGATCGTTTTCGCGCATTACACTTTCCGAAGTCCGAAGCAGAGGCCAACGCAGCCCGTCTGTCGCTTGAGCGAGACGAGGCGCTTGCCGTGCAGACAGCGTTGCTCATGCGGCGAGCTCGCAACCGTAAGGTTGGTTCCCCTTCGCGTGCAGGCGAAGGGAAGCTTGTTAAGGAATTTATTAAGAGCCTCCCTTATCCTTTGACGACTGCTCAGCAGCGCGTGTTGGAGGAGATAATGGCCGATCTGAGGGCGTCGCATCCAATGACGCGCCTGCTTCATGGGGATGTTGGGTCGGGAAAAACAGTAATTGCCTTCTGCGCAATGCTTGCAGCTGTTGAGTCAGGTTGGCAGGCGGCATTAATGGCTCCCACGCAGGTTCTTGCTGAACAGCATTACGCGAATGGCGTGGCTTTTCTCGAAAGTCTCGGTGTGCGGATCGGCCTGCGCACCGGCAGTCGCAGCTTTGACACAAACTTGCCGCTTTTTAACGAGGGAGCGTCAGGGGAGCCCGACATTTTTATTGGTACTCATGCGCTTCTGTATGAGGATAATTTGCCGCGTCTCGGGCTTGTTGTTGTGGATGAACAGCACAAGTTTGGTGTGGTTCAGCGGGCGCGTCTGGCTGAGATGGGAAGTCGACCGGACTTTCTAGTGATGACTGCCACGCCGATCCCGCGAACGCTGTCGCTTACAATTTATGGCGACCTTGATGTGTCTGTGCTTGATGAACTCCCACCAGGACGACGACCAGTCAAAACAGTTATCAGAAATAAAAACGAACTCGACCGTTTTGTTGTCTTTTTAAAGAGTGAACTATCTGCAGGGCGTCAGGCTTATCTTGTCTTTCCGCTGATCGAAGATTCGGATAAAGTTGATGCACGTGCGGCGAAACGTGAATTTGAGCATTGGGCCCAAGTTCTTCAACCGCATTCGTGCGGGCTGATGCATGGCAAACTCAAACCTGCGGAGAAAAAAGCTGTCATGGACCGGTTCCGCCTGGGGAAAATCAGCGCACTGGTTTCAACCATGGTTATTGAAGTAGGAGTTGATGTGCCAAATGCGACGGTGATGGTTATTTTTGACGCGGAACGCTTTGGCCTTGCCCAGCTACATCAGTTGCGCGGACGGGTTGGACGTGGGGGGCTTTCGTCATATTGTGTGTTGGTTCCCTCCAAGAACGACCGTGGCACACTGGAGCGGCTCGCTGTGCTCGAGGCAACAAGCGACGGATTTAAACTCGCCGAGGCCGATCTGGCCTTTCGTGGAGCGGGCAGGCTCTTTGGTACAGCTCAGAGCGGGGATGTGGGTTTTCGCATGTTGGATCCGTGTAGATCAGTCGATCTCCTCTCCGCAGCACGCACCCGTGCCGCTGAGATTCTGGAGGTCGATCCCGCTCTCTCCCTCGAAGAAAACAGTCCCTTGGCGGAGGCCGTCAAACGCCTGCCACTCGACCAATCCGATTTGGCCACGGGCTTGATCTCCGGATGTTAACCGGTTCTCCAGAGCGGGTGCACACGCAGAAACAAGCAGGAGACTTAGGAATTTGGAACTTCACTGTTTCTCTACGATGATTTTCTCGAGCTTTACGGTATCAGCCGCAAAGAGTCGGATGCCCTCGGCAAGCTTTTCTGTTGCCATGGCATCGTCATTGAGAAGCAAGCGGAACGATTTTTCATCAAGCACCATTTCTTCTACTGGATCATTGAGCGCAGACTCGGCGCTGAGCTTCCGTTCGACGATCCCTTCGCTCATTGAGAGTTTTGCAAGAAGATCGGGACTGATCGTCAGGAGATCGCAACCAGCTAGTTCAAGAATCTGCGATATGTTGCGGAAACTGGCACCCATGACCTCTGTTTTGTGACCGAATTTTTTGTAATAATTATAAATGAGACGGACAGATCGGACACCGGGATCAGCTGCCCCAGTGAACTCGAGACCATCATGTTTTTTGAACCAGTCGTAGATGCGCCCGACAAAAGGTGAGATGAGCTTTGCCCCTACTTGAGCGCAGGCGACTGCCTGAGGAAAAGAAAAGAGAAGAGTCATATTGCAATGGATGCCCTCTTTTTCAAGCTGTTCGGCGGCGCGGACGCCTTCCCACGTAGAAGCAATTTTAATCAAAACACGTTCGCGGGGAATCCCTGCTTTTTCGTAAAGCGAGATCAGATGGCGGGCTTTTTGGATGGTGCCTTCGGTGTCAAAAGAGAGTCGGGCATCGGCCTCAGTTGAAACACGTCCTGGGATGATTTCAAGAATCCTGCGGCCGAAAAGAATTAATAGTTCGTCAATGACCTCGTTGGCCGATGCGCTAGGATGGTTTCTGATGGCCTCTTCAAGTAAGGGTTGATATTCTGCTTTCTGGACGGCTTTGAGGATAAGGGAAGGGTTTGTGGTCGCATCCTGAGGTGCGTGGGCCTTCATTGTTTCAAAATCGCCTGTGTCAGCGACGACTATGGTGAATTTTTTTAACTGATCGAGGAGTGTCATTTTGTTTGTCTGTTTGTGGTGTGTGCTGATGGAATAAAAGGATGAACGATGAGCATTTCAAAGTGACCAGACGGTCTGCCCCTTGACAATGGTGCGCACCGCGCGGCCTTTGAGTTGCCATCGGTGAAACGGGGTGTTTTTAGACAAGGAAAGAGAGGCGTCACGGTTAAATTCCCACTCCAAATCAGGTGCGAAGAGGGTCACGTCGCCAGGAGCACCCTCAATGAGAGTTCCACGGTCGAGCCGCAGTAAACGGGCTGGTTCGGAGGTGAAAAGAGCAACAAATCGTGGGAGCGAAATCGCTTTTCTTTCGTGAACGAGTATTTTAAAAAAGAGACCGACCTCGGTTTCGAGACCTGTGATTCCAAAGGGAGCACGGTCAAACTCTACCTCTTTTTCAGCGCGTGTATGTGGTGCGTGGTCGCTTGCAAGGATAGAGATTGTGCCGTCGGCCACTCCCTCGATGAGGGCTTCGACATCTGCTTCGGTGCGCAGGGGGGGATTCATCTTGAACCGAGTGTCGAAGGAACTCACAGAGTCATCGGTCAGTGCGATATGGTGTGGGCAGAGCTCACCGCTGATGGGCACGCCGCGGCGGTGTGCTTCGCGGAGCCGCTCCACGCTGCCTTTACAACTCAGATGCTGGCAGTGAATATGATGTTCACACAGTTCTGCGAGAAGAATATTGCGCAGCACCACAAGCTCTTCGCCCGCTGCTGGCCAGCCAGGCAAGCCTAGAACGGTGCTCCAATACCCTTCATTGACGATACCATCCCCAACCAGGCTATAGTCCTGGCAATGATCGAACACCGGAAGCGAAAACATCCGCGCATACTCAACCGCGCGACGCATCAATTCATGGTTTTGAATGCAATTCCCGTCGTCGGTAAGCGCCGCGACACCGGCTTTGGCAAGCGAGCCGATAGGGGCTAGTTCCTCGCCCTTCAGACCCAGGCTGATTGCTCCCGAGGTGAACACGTTCACTTTGGCTTTTGCCGCAGCACGGTCAAGAACCCAGGCGACGACGCTTGCGCTGTCAGCCGGAGGGGAGGTGTTTGGCATAGCGACCACGGAAGTAAATCCTCCAGCAGCTGCGGCTGTGGTGCCCGAATCAATCGTTTCTTTCGCGCTTTGACCCGGTTCACGGAGATGAACGTGCATGTCAATAAATCCCGGGCAAACAACCAGGCCACTCGCGTTAATGATCTCTGTGTCAGGAGGCAAGTTCTCTGGCACTGCTGCAAAGATCCCGTTTTGGATGAAGACGTCACCGATGGCATCCCTACCCGCGGCAGGGTCGATAACGCGCCCACCCCGAATCAGCACGTTTCCTGGACGAGTGGAAAGAGAACATTGCGAAACGGGACGGTTCATCGGTCAAAATCTGGTTCTTCGATGCGCGCCGGATCGCAGCCGGCACAAAGGAAAAGAGCCGCCATTCTGACAGCCAGCCCGTTGGTCACTTGGTCGAGAATGACACTTCTCCCCGAATCAGCAACTTCGCTGTCAATCTCAACGCCACGATTGATGGGGCCGGGATGCATAATGAGGCAATCATCAGGCAATCGAGCAGCACGCTGCTTGGTGAGACCAAAAAGTGCGGTATACTCACCCAGACTCGGGAAGTATTCGCGCCGTTGTCTCTCGTGCTGAATCCGAAGCAAATTCACAACATTCGCTGTGGGGAGAACTGAATCAAGATCTCTCTCCACCCGGACGCCCATGCGCTCGAAAGAACGTGGAACGAGAGTGCTTGGCCCGACCAGTGTGACACGGGCACCGAGTTTTAGCAGCGTCCAAATATTCGAGCGCGCCACTCGTGAAAAGAGGATGTCCCCGATTATCACCACATGCAGGCCGGCTACTCTGCCTAATCTCTCTCGAATTGTGAAGACATCGAGCAAGGCCTGTGTCGGGTGGGCGTGCGCCCCATCGCCCGCATTGATAACGCTGCAAGAGAGCCTTCGAGCAAGGAAAAGCGGAGCACCGGCGCTTTGGTGGCGGAGAACAATGATGTCGGCCTCCAGCGCCTCGATATTCTTTGCGGTGTCTTTCAGCGTCTCTCCTTTGGTAAGACTCGAGCTGTCGGCTGAAATATTTATCACATCTGCACTGAGACGCAGCGCGGCCAGCTCAAAAGAAATCCGCGTGCGCGTGCTTGGTTCAACGAAAAGATTTACGAGAGTTCTGCCGCGGAGATCATCGTGTTTCTTTACTCCGCGTGTGCCTGCCTGCTTGAATGAGGCAGCCGTGTCGAGAAGGAGTTGAATTTCCTGGGCATCCAGCTCCGCGATGGATAGAAGATCCTTCCGCGTCCAACTAGGCATTTTGCCGTCTCAAGTTGACTTGTCTACAATCCTCCAACGTCATTGTTCACTCCTTGCACTGGAGGCTTTGCGCGGCTTGGCCCCACCGAAAAATGCAATTCCTAACCCGCGAAAAAAACAATCCACTCCGACAAATCCGATCTCACGCAGCCAATCGCACTGCACGTCTGTTTGTGAAGGAAGAAGGGATTCTTTGTCGGGGCGCTGGAGAAAATCTTTCTCTGCCGTGTCGCGATCAAGGACCCCAGTTCTGGCAGCGCGAAACTGGGCGAGGGATTCTATGTAGAGACTTTCGAAGACTTTTCGTGCGAAGGGTGCGGATATAGATACGAAGTCCAGATTGAAAAACAGACCGCCAGGGGCAAGCATTTCGAAGAGGTCGGAGTAAATGTTGACCTTGTGCTCATCAACCTGACGGCCAATGACAAACGATGTGAGTATTACGTCGAAAGGTGCCACGTTTTTGACCGCCTCGGCCCATTCAGGATGAGAAATGTCTTGTGCAACAAAGGCCATCCGTTGGCTTTCCTCACCGAGACGATGCCAGGCGGCGTTAAGTGAAGGTTCGTCCGTATCCAAAAGAACCCCTGTCGCATCGGGAAAAACCTTTAACAAAAGACCCGACAGGATTGCGTCGCCATAGCCGATCTCAAGGAATCGCCTAGCGGCCACACCGCTGCGTTTGAGCATTAGGTTGAGGAGCGAGAAGATTTCCGAAGAATACGGGAGGGCTTCTCGAAGCTCGGAGGCTAGGGCATGCTCGGAAGAGTGGTCTGGTGATTCTTCTTCGGGGGGGGCTTCTAAGTCCTCAAAATGAAATACCAAATCCGAGTTTGGTTCGTTTTGTTTTTCAACATCCCCAGTAGGTTTGTTTTGCAGGGGCAAATTTTCATCACCCTCATTGCGCTCATTCTGCGAAGCCGAAAACAAGCCTTCAAATTCACCAATTTCTCGGTTGGTTGCAGTTGCGTCCTCCAGCTCCGTTGGACGGATTGTCTCCTTTTTATTGCTTTCGCCTGCCATTATTCGGTTCTGGGTGACCCTGTATCGTTTCTTTTTTTTAGCCAAAGTTGTATAACCAAAATCGTCGCGCGAAATTGAGCACTGCGCAACATGAATTTAAATGAATTTGATCTCTGTTTTTAAAGAGAAGAGGATTCGAGGTTGTCAGACGTTTTCTGGACAATACGTTTATACTTTACGATGAAAAAAATTGCACTACTTTTTGCCGGTCAAGGATCCCAAACTGTTGGCATGGGAGCAGATCTGCCCGAGGTCGTGGCACTATTCTCCGAAGCCGACAAGGCCCTGAATATTACCCTTTCAAAACGCGTCTTCGAAGGCTCAATCGAAGAACTTACCCGCACCGCAAACTGTCAGCCGGCGCTTTACGTTCATGGTCTAGGCTGTTTGGCCGCGCTTGAACTGCGGTTGGGTCAGCCGATTCCGTTTGCCGGCGCCGCAGGGCTATCTCTTGGGGAATTTACGGCGCACGCCGCCGCAGGAACATTTGATTTTCAAACCGGGCTTCGCATTGTTGCACAACGCGGGCTTTTCATGGATGAAGCCTGTGCTGCTACAGATGGAACTATGGTGGCAATGGTAGGCGGCGAATTTGAAGTGGTTGAAGAAATTGCCCGTTCGAGCGATGTGGACATCGCCAATATCAACGCACCAGGTCAGGTGGTTTTGTCCGGCACACGTTGCGGAATTGCTTCTGCGATTGCCAAAGCCAAAGAGGCCGGTGTTCGCAAGGTTGTGCCTCTCACGGTGGCCGGAGCTTACCACTCGCGACTCATGCGGTCTGCAGCTGAGAAATTGGCCGATGAGATAAGAACGTTAACTCTGAAACTCCCGAGGTTTCCGGTGCCCTCAAATTATCTCGGTCACCCGGCGGAAACTCCGGAAAAAATCCGTCAATCGCTCGTGGATCAAGTCACGGGGTCGGTTCGGTGGGTCGATTGTATGAAATGGTTCGCCGAGCGTGGGATTGAACATTTCATCGAACTTGGACCCGGTGGGGTACTCGCGAGTCTGATGGCTCGCATTGATAAAAAAGCCAAAGTCGTCAGCATCACCGACGCGCAATCCTTAGAGAACGCCCTCAGAGCCCTCAGCGAATGGTTCTGATGAGAGTTCTTGGCCTGGAAAATTTTACAAAGCGACGGAATTGTTCTCGCATTTTGACACGACGCGAGTTTTAGCATATTATTCCGTTTTAGTATTTCGTCTAAAGCTTAATCATGAGCACGCCCGGCCGGCGTGGCGGAACTGGCAGACGCGCCGGACTCAAAATCCGGTTCTGGCAACAGAGTGTGGGTTCGAGCCCCTCCGCCGGCACCCATACGACCTCGGCAACGCCCTTCAGTGGTCTCCTTGCAACTCGTGGGAGAGCACACTCAAAGTGTAAATAGCTGCAGTTTCTGTTCGTAAGATAATTGGCCCAAGGCTGATGGGACGACAGCCCGCTGCAAGAGCCAAACCCATTTCTGCCGGCGTAAAATCCCCCTCCGGCCCGATGAACGCAAGGACGCTTTTGGGACGCAAATCACTTAGGCTCGAAAAGAGCACTTTCAGAGGCACCGCACCCGGTTGAAGAGAACCGATGATCATCAGGTCAACGCATGGGAGATTAGCCAAGAATGATTTAAAATTCTGCGGTGGCAAAATCTTTGGGAGATAGTTTTGACCGCATTGTTTTGCTGCTTCCAATGCGATGGCTGCCCACTTTTTTCGCTTAGATTCCGCATCCTCGACATCCAGACGAACAACCGCCCGTTCAGAAATGACAGGTGCAATTTGTGCAACACCCAGTTCCGTGGCTTTTTGAACGATAAGATCCATGTTGCGACCTTTGGGAATCGCCTGTGCTAAGGTGATCTCGCAACGTAGAGGCTGCGAGAGATGAGACGGCCCGGTTTTCAGTCGGGCAATACCCCTTTCGCTGTCAATTAAAACGGAGGTCGCCTCACGCCCTCGACCGTCAAACAACAATACGCGTTCCCCTTTTTGGAGACGTAAAACAGTCAAAGCATGATGGGACTCATCTTTGTCGAGCTCGACTTCGGCACTCCATTTGTCTGGCGGAAGATAAAAGCGTGGGAGGCTCATTTGAAAAAGGCGCGGGCTTTCTCGAGAAACCGTTGCAGGATAGGCTGATTATCGTGGTTGCATAAATCCTGAAACTCAATCAGCTTCCTTCTTTGCTCCGCATTAAGTTTGGTGGGAACTTCGATTTTTGCCCGCACAAGCAAATTGCCGGGCGTGTCGCTTTTTAAGTTCGGCATCCCATGTCCTTTGAGTTTAAAAAGTGTTCCCGATTGAGTACCAGGGGGTATTTTCAACATCGCTTTTCCGCTCAACGTCGGCACTTCGATCTCGCCTCCAAGAGCTGCTGTGGCAAATGTCATTGGCATTTCGCAGATAAGGTCGCTCCCCTCCCGTTCAAAAATTTCATGGGGTTTTATGTGAATCACAATATAGAGATCGCCCGGCTGCCCACCCCGAAAACCAGCATCACCTTTTCCAGGGGATCGCAGACGGACGCCATCATCTACCCCAGCAGGTATTTTAATTGGGATTTCTGTAGATTGCGTGGTCCGACCCTCTCCATGACATTGACGACAGGGGTTTTCTAAGATCGTACCTACCCCGTTACAAGCTGGGCAGGTGCGGGAGATTTGGAAAATACCACGCGACGAGACCACTTGCCCTTGTCCTCGACAGCTCGGGCAAATTTTGGCGCGCGAACCAGTTTCTGACCCTGTGCCACCGCAGGCTTTGCAGGTGGCTAATTTACGAATGCTAATTGTTTTTTCTGCACCAAATGCTGCTTCCTCAAGACTAATTTCAAGGTCATAGCGGAGATCCGACCCTCTGTCGCGAGCATTTAATTCGCTGGCTTCCACACCAAAAAAGGATTCGAAAAAGTTTCCACCCCCAGCGCCAAATACCTCGCGAAAAATCTCGAATGGATCATGAAAAGTGGTTTCGCGGGGCATCCCCCCACCACGAAACGCGTCCGGTCCGAAGCGATCATAAGCCGCACGCTTCTCGGGATCGCTGAGAACCTCATACGCTTCGCTGATCTCCTTAAAATGCTCCTCAGCCGCTTTATCTCCTGGATTCTTGTCAGGATGATATTTAATGGCCAGTTTGCGATATGCTTTTTTTATCTCCTCCGCATTGGAGTTGCGAGAAACACCGAGCAGTTCGTAATAATCTCGTTTGGTAGCCATTATTCCCCTGAGGATGAGGCTTCTTTGTCCATTCCGCGCGAGACAAACACCGTCGCCGGGCGAAGGAGACGGTCTTTGAGTTTCCACCCACGGCGGATTTGGCGGATGACGTGGCCTTCGGCAACAGTGTCACTGTTTTCTTGCCCAAGAGCCTCGTGAATGTTGGGATTGAAAACTTCCCCGGGTTCGGCGTCAACAGGTTCGACTCCTTTTGTCCGAAGAAAATCGTTGAGCTGTTTTTGAACCATTTTGAATCCCTCCAGAATAGCGCTGCTTGCAGGATCGTTCCCTGCTGCCACCATGCCCAACTCAAAGTTGTCAACGATTGGCAACAAGTCTATGATAAAATCTGCATTCGCGTAACGAATGGCTTCTTCACGCTCACGGGCCGAACGTTTTCTAAAGTTTTCAAAGTCAGCCTGGGTGCGTAGCGCCAAGTCACGAAATTTTTCAAGGTCGGCCTGAAGGTTGGCCAACTCGCTGTGCGCTTCTGCCCCAACACCCTCCACATCGGCTTCAGAAGAGGAAGGGGACTCAGGCACCACAGCGGGAGCCTCGCTTTCAACTGTTACCTCAGAGTGAGTCGGAGAGTCTGTTTTTGATTGGGTCGTGTTTTCTGGCGTATTGACGTTGTTCGGCATAAACAAAAAGTATTCCCTTGTTGGCTTATTGAAGGGAGTGCATTATGCCTTTGAAAATGATTTTTTCCACCCAAAAGAAATCTCGCCACTCGCTGTCGTGAATTTGACCAGTCACCACCGACGTGCAACACCCTTTCGAGCGACCGAACTCCGCTCAGTTGCGGTTGCGTTCTTTTTTATCACAACTGCCTCGATTCTCGAATGCGCTGAGTCGCCCTCACGTTCAAACATCGAATCCGCTGCGGCTTTTTCCGCGCAAAAAGGCGGCCGGGCTCTTTTGATCTATCGCGACAACCGCCTTATCTTCGAACGTTATAACAACGGCCATTCCTCCAACGAAAGGTGGAAAATCTTCAGCGGAACAAAAGCCTTTTGGACAGCCGCTGCTTTGCTTGCACAACAGCAGGGCTTTCTCAGGTTGGAGGAGCCGGTCTCAGAAACTATTACGGAATGGAAGGGGACAAACAAAAGAGGAATTACCGTGCGCCAACTTCTCGAATGCTCGTCTGGTCTTGATCCTGCTTTCAAGCTGCATCGGAAAGGCATCCCCGACCGAAATACCATCGCTGTCGGACTGCCTCTTGTTGCTCCGCCCGGACGAGCTTTCATTTATGGCCCGTCTCACGGCCAGGTCTTTCTCGAATTGCTCTCCAGAAAACTTCTTCCTCAAAAAACCACAGTTTGGGCATATCTTTCGAAAAACGTTTTAATGCCGCTTCGACTGCGAGATTTTCCTACGCGCACCGATGACAAAGGCGTCCCGCTCTGGGCTACTGGTTTTGAGCTCACTGCCCGAGAGTGGGGTGAGTTCGGGAGATCTCTGCTTTTTCATTCTCCCCGCATCCTGCCCGATGGAGCGCTCGCCGACGCACTCAGACCTTCGCGAGCTAACCCAGCCTTCGGGCTCTGTTTTTGGCTTAATGCCGCTGTCTCCTCGCCTTTGGCCCGCATCGTTGATGTGGAGGAGGAACTTGAACCTCCATGGGAAAATCAAAACTGGCGTGGTGCTGTCCTCTCCAAATCGGCCCCCCCGGACTTGTTCGCTATCATAGGATCTTATGGCCAGAGGCTTTACTTTATTCCCTCTGCACGTCTTCTCGTCGTTCGTCTCGGGCAGGGTCGTGACTTCCGCGACGCCCCATTTCTTGATCGCCTTTTTGCCGACACCAACCGATGAATGATGCACTCCTGCGCCAATGCTTTTTAGAAAATTTCACAAAACGGGGTGAAATAGGAGCCTCCTTTGCCATTTGGGATGGTAACGGTCCACTCCTCTCTTTACACCATGGCAGAAAATCTACCAGACCTGATGCCGCTGAATGGAGCGCGGAGACTCTCACACTCATCTGGTCAGCCACTAAAGGTCTCGTCTCCACTCTGTTATTGAGTGAGCTTTTTCTGCGCGGAATCGCGCTTGAAACTCCGATCTCCGAAGTTTGGCCGGCCTTTTCACAAAAAGGAAAAGATAAAATCACCTTCTCGATGTTACTCTCCCATCGGGCCGGCCTTTTTGCACTAGAGGATCCTGCTCCTCCAATGAATGACTCTGATGCTGTTCTTTCGGCACTCGAACTGCAGAAGCCTCTCTTTTTGGAGCCCAGCCGTCCAGCTTATCATGCGAGAACGTTTGGCCACTTGGTTGATGGGTGTATCAGAGCACTTTCTGGCAGGACAGTTCAGCAAAGGTGGGTCGAGGTATTTCAACAGCCGCTTGGCCTGGAGCTATATCTCGGTTTGCCCCAAGAAAAACTGGAGCACTTTGCACAACCCGTTCAGCCGCGGGCCAACTCCTCCGATCCGTTTGATCAAACCTTTTATAAGGCGCTTTCCCAACACGCTTCCCCCACAGCCCGCGCGTTCCGTTCTCCTGGCGGATTTTCAACACCCTCTGCCCTCTCTCAGCCCAAAGCCCTTGCAGCCGGCTTCCCCTCTCTGGGTGGCGTCGGAACGGCGGATGCACTCGCTAAATTTTACGCGATGCTCGCCAACGACGGGAAATGGAACGGGCAAGAGTTTTTTAATCGCCCATTTCTACTCGAAGCCACGCGGCCGAGAGCTACTGGCTTAGATGCTGTACTTTGCCGCCCAACAACCTTCTGCACTGGTTTTATGCTCGAAACTCCGTCACAGATCCCGCGATTGTTTGACGGTTTTACTGAAGCTTTTGGCCAGCCTGGTGCAGGGGGGGTCCACGCTTTCGCGTTACCCAGAGAAGGGCTTGGGGTCGCCTACACGATGAACGCAATGGGAGCTGGCGTCATGCCAAATGAACGCGCCCTAAGCCTTGTAAATGCTCTCAAGTCAGCCCTCACCGGCATGTGAGATCTCAGCGCATGTCCATTGAAAAATCACCGACAACACTCAGAAGGGCAATACGAAAAAAACGGTGCATCATTAATTTCTCTTGCTTATCGCTCTACACCGCCTGCCGTTTAATTACCCCTCTAATACCGAGTGAACTTCTCATGTCACGCCGATAGTTTCCAGTTTACCATAACTCCTCTTACACTAACCCCGTCTACCCAAGATCGGTTTGTTTCAGGCGTCTCTTTAAAAATCAAGCCTCATCAAGAACGTGGCGCATGTAGGGAGTGTAGAGGTGGGGTTCGAGAAGGAAGGAATCATGCCCTTTATCCGAGTGAACAGTGATCCATGTCACGTTGACTCCCGCGCGTTTGAGCAAATGGACAAGCCGTCCCTGCTCGGATGGGTAAAACGAAGCGTCCGAATCTATGCTAAAAACCAAAAAGCGCTGATTTGCGCAGCGTTCAAAAATAATTTCGAGAGAGTCACAACATCCTTCTGAGGCAAGATCAAACCATTGCCATGCGTCCAAAATTCGAAGGTAGGTATTCGCATCAAAACGACGGACGAACTTCTCTCCCTGATGAAGCATGTAGGATTCGACCGGATGATTCATCTGATACCAACCAAACGGAGGGGCATTACTAAGCACTTCATTTCGGGCACGCTCTGTAAGCGCTGTGAGAGAGATGAATGTTTTGTGGGCAATTCGTCTTGCTAGTGAAAGCCCGAGGCTCGGGGGAGGGCCCCCATAATAATCTCCACCGCGAAAGCTCGGATCTCCCTCGATGGCAGTGACCTGTTCAAAGTTTAAAATGCGCTGAAGCACGGTGGTCTCGGGTCCACTCCCAATCGGAATAACAATTCGCACCCGCTCAGGATAACGAGTCGCAAGACTTTGGCATAAATATCCGCCGATGGAGGCACCAACGCAGGCATGAAGAGTCTCAATACCGAACAGATCAAGCAGGCGGATCTGCGAATCCACAATGTCCGAAATGCGAAGGACGGGAAAACGCGGTCCGAAAGGTTTGCCCGTGACCGGATGGATTGAAGCAGGCCCTGTTGATCCATAGCAGCCGCCCAAATAATTCGCACAGATAATTAAGAAGCGATTTGTATCAAGTGCTTTGCCAGGCCCGATGAACCCGTCCCACCAGCCGTCCTGCATTTCTTCTGTCCAGCGACCATCCAGCCCCGGCACTGCCGGATTAAAACCGGCAGCGTGCTGACTACCGGTCATGGCATGAAAAAGGAGAATCGCATTGTCGCGCTCAGCGTTCAAATGCCCATAAACCTCATATGCCAGAGTGAACTCCTCGAGCACATTCCCGCAAGCCAGTTTCAGCGGTTCGCAGAATCGCGCAAATTGTGTTCTAACCTCGCCAATGGAATTCTTATCGGATATGATCATTTGACAACAACTTTTGCACACTCTTCAGCCACCCGAAACATGCTATCAAAGATCCATTTCTGAAGCTCGGAGAGCTCCAAGGCGCATGGGGACAAACGCAAACGCACCCGAGAGCAACAGACAACACAGCACAGAGATTGCCGTAGGCCAGTTCGCCTCAAACACCGACGCTCCCTTATCAGGCAATCGGAACAAAACGGGAAGAACAAGCGCACCAATAAAAAGCAGCAGAAAAACAACGCTCAACACTAGGCAGAGAGTCCCCCCAAAGCCCGAAACAATTTTTGCCGGGCTTTCCTCACTAAGATTTGGGAAGAGCGTTCCGAGCCCAACAGCAAGACCTGAAAGTGCTAAAGAAATCAGCGTCATGGCAAGCGCAAATCCAAAAACCGTCGCGGTCGGCAGCTTGAGCATCATGCTCGATCCGATAATCAACGGCACCGTCACAAAACTGGTGCTCACCGCACTGGCCCAAAATTTAATCCAGACCATCCTAGAGAGCCCTATCCCCGACATGCCGATAATCCAAAGGCGCCGCCCTTCCTGGCTGAACTGTGGAAAGACAAACCGAGTGGTCAGGTTTGTGGCAGTAAATGAAGCAGACGAGAGGTTCAAAAAACTGATAAGCACTCCCCAGAAAGGCTGAGTAATATCCACGGATAGATTCCTCAAATTAAATATGTAGATGGCCAATAGGCCGAAAAAAATCAAAAACTGCGACCACTGTGCGGGTTCCCGCCAAAAGAGTTTCTGGTCTTTTAGAACCAAAGCCTTTGCATCATTTGGAATGGGTATGGCTCGAACAATCCTCTCTCGCAAATCCGCAAACAGCCCGAGGAGAGTGACCTGTGATCTCGCCCCCCCCTTGCGCGGAATTTGAAACGGCAAAGATCCTGCTTCCCAATCTGTCGCACGAAGCCAAACGCGCTGAAAAATACCCCCGCCCAAGCTGGCTGCTATCAACCATGCAGCAGCAGCCCAGCTGAAAATAAGCCAGGAATAAAAAAAAGTCTCCGCCGGAAACCAATCAACCACACCAAGCAACGCCCTTGCTACCCAAGCACTTGGAAGATAATCCGCTGCCAGCAGATCGGATTGCTTTATTAACGATCCCAAGGAAATAAAATCTGTGGCAATGATCCCCCGTTCAGCATCGCCGGGGCGAACAAGTGCATACAGTAAAACCAACGCTATCGCTGCTCCCGCGCACAGCAAAATCTTCAAACCCTTCGGCGAAAAATAGCGCGCAATGAGGAGAGCAATAAAGACGGCCATCACGCCGGGTATAACCACAAATGGAATAAATAATACCCACGCCAGCACAAAAAAGAGAATGCCGCCTCCCAGAACAACAGCATAAGCGGCAAACAATGGCAGTGTGCAAAATAAAACTGCCCAACTCGACATTGCGATCTGTTCGGTAAGTTTCCACTCAAAAATCAGACGCGGTTCAACCGGTAAAGTCAGCAGCCATGTCGTTTCTTTCGATCGAAACATCGCTGCATAACCAATCACGAGATTTGAAAAAATCAGCATGAGCATAAAAAAAAACAGCACAAGAAACAACACGCGCCGGGCGAGCAAAGCCCCAATCAAAGCGAACTGGTTGAGATAGGACAACGCACCATGAAATATCAGATATCCGATGATCATGTAGCTAACAACGAACCCAACGAGCACCATCTGCGTGAGCCACGACTGCTCTTTCGCAGACCGGAGACGGGCACGCGCCATGGCAAGGTTAGCCTCTAGCATTATTCGAGAAAAGCGCCCCACTAACAACCCTCCTCTTCAGTGCAATCTTTGTGTCGTCATCGTGGCACTTGCAGAAGCCAACGCTTTATGGGCCAACGCATATTTATGAGTTCCAGCACGCGCAAGACACTCTTCGAGGGTGATTTCGTTTGTCGCAAATCGCAATCGGTCTTCAGGAGCGACAAATTCCTCCGTCACGCGCTGCCATTCGCCACCTAGATAAATCCATGTGCCTGATTTACTGCCAAGATCGCGCAAACGCAGTCGCCCGTCCTTCAGAATATCAATTGCCGCATGAGTACGACTCACGCTCGGCGTCGATATAACAACGTCATTTTCCCGGGCGCGACCTATGGTGATGGTGGCAAGGATAGTCATAATGCGGTCAAATTATTTTATCTATGATTACCTTCCTATCTGCTCCCAGGTTTGGTTGCGGGAATTGCTGCAAGGTCTGGTGGCAGTGCATCCGGCTCAAAAGTCTCCGAGGTAATTTGCACAAGACTTACAAAAGGGCATCCAAAATCCGGGCGTTGCCCACCACTGCGATCAACAAGAACTGCCACGGCAGAGATCAATCCACCCTTTGATCTAACGATTTCAACCGTCTCCGCAACTCGGCCCCCGCGGGTGACGACATCTTCAACTATCACAAACTGCTCACCCATCGTGATTTCAAAACCACGTCGAAGCACTAGCCGCCCCTCATCCTTTTCCACAAAAATATGTCGTTTACCCAGGGCTGCCGCCACTTCCTGCCCTGCTATAATCCCGCCTAGTGCGGGAGAAATCACCGCGTCACAGGGCAGATGTTTCACCCGTTCAGCAAGAGCTACGCAAAGCCGTCGGGCAATCACTGTGTGTTGCAAAACAAGAGCGCACTGAAAAAAATCGCGGCTATGCAGGCCAGAACGCAAAACAAAATGCCCATGCAACAAAGCGCCGGTGCTGCGAAACAGCGCGAGAACTTCCTCTTGCGTCATCGGCCAGCTCTTGTCACTCGTTGCGTTCATCACGCCGGTAGCAGAAGAACGGCTTCAATTTCCACAGCCGCAGCCTTCGGAAGCGCCGCCACTTCAATAGTTGAACGAGCGGGGAACTCGCCTTTAAAATAACGCGAATACACTGCGTTCATCTCTTGAAATCCGCCCAGATCAATCATAAAAACTGTCGTCTTAACGACATCCGCCAACGATGCCCCGGCCGATTCCACAACGGCTCTCAAGTTTTCAAGACAACGCTCTGTCTGCGCGGCAACGCCTCCACCGATTAATTCACCCGTAGCCGGATCGATAGGAATTTGACCTGAACAATACAAAAATCCACCTGCCCGAACAGCCTGCGAATACGGCCCAACAGCAGCAGGCGCACGATCGGTGGAGATAATCGTTTTGTTTGCCATAGGTAAGAATCTTATCTGTCTGGAAAAAATTGCCAAGCCTATTTAGTGGCAAGAAATAATCTACCTGCTCCTTGGGCTGCCACCTGCCGCCAAGCCAAAAAGGCTCCATCTTCTGTGACACGGAAAAAACCTCCCCTAAACGTATCACTCCCGCGGATGATTATGGCACCACTGCTGCAACCAACCTCCCAACCACACACTGAGTGTGTGTTGGAACAATCTGAAACAGAGGCATTTTTGCTGTTGACACCACCTTGAAACAGCAGTGGAACAAATTACCCCATGCTAATCAGACCGTTGAAAAACGGGTGATTTTAGGCTCACTGGGAAAAAGTCGCCTCCAAAAGTGGTTGCGAAAACATAGAAAAACCACTCTTCGCAGAGTTGGTTTAGGTGAGGTAGCGAGATTCTGTAGGACTGGGCACAAAATACAAACAAAAGCAGAGCCGCCCATCTCCTCGGCTGGCCCATTGTCTGGGCGTTCCCAGGCGGCAGATTTTGCACAGAAGCAGGCTCAAATTGAAACAAGCCGCCTCAAACCGTTAGCGTTTGGTCAGATTTTCCAGTCCGCGTAAGGTCGCTCGACGCAACCCTCCCTCATCCAGAATATCGTTCGTAGCCCCCATTGCTGCACAGCCTCGATTTCCGACACGGCAAAATACCCTTTGTCCGCCGTTAGACTTCCATTTGGGCGGTCTTCTCTTCGCTCCCACAGAGCGCATGAACCATCCCCACAGCGGCTCCCACACGCTCACCGAGTTCCTCCGTATCCGCCTGATCTCCCGGCAACACCTCCGCCGCCACGATCGTTCCGGTGTCCAGATCGCTCACCGCTTCGGGCTTATAAATCATATCACAGGCTCCGTCCTTGGTCTGGCCCACCTTGGCGTCCTCGGCATGAGGGTTTTTCCAGTCTTTGTTGCTGGTGCTTCTTGCCG
>CALDSX010000025.1 GCA_937924445.1 uncultured Chthoniobacterales bacterium | reverse complement strand
TGCTCTTTGAAATACCAATCGCGCCGCTTTTGCCAAGATCCCCGACTGCCGAGGCCCATACCGGTCAGGATCCATGCGGAGCCTATGTGATTTGATGGCACGACACTCCCTCTTTTTTTACTTCAATCGCCGTTTTCGGGTTCAGTAGAGCGGATGTAAAAAATGCGGGCTAGGGGGACACTACCCCTCAAGCTGCTGCCTCATGGGTTGCGAATATCAACGTCAAGCTGGCCATCCCCCTCCTTGGTTCGTCGGGTGTGGAGAGAGATAATTTCCCCGAGGTCAATTAGTCAACAAACGCGCCAATGAACATCGACTGAAATCTGATAGTGGTGGTGGATCGAATGCTGAGGAGCATTTTAAAGTGCTCTTTAAGAAAACCCAGAAAAATCTTCAGGACTTTGCAAGCACAGTTGGCGGCCAATAGTCTATGACTTCGAGCATGACGAATTTTCTCAGCTCAATGAGGGCTGAACGTGGAGGCATACCGATCGTGAGTGCGATTTTTTCGATCGTCCTTGAGTTATCAACGGCAGATGCGAAGGCGGCTTCAGAATTTGTGAGGCGAAGTTTTTGGATCAGCTCATAGCCTTCGGGAGTAAACGCTGGCACTCCAGCGACATCAAACCTGCGTCGGATCCTTCGATTATCATTTTCAAAGCAGCGAAGAACGTTAAGCGCCCATTGATATGTTGAGTCATCAAGGGGAGCCACTCCCTTAATGTAGTCCGGCATGATGGGAAGACGCTCGAATTCGTAAGAGGTGCGCTCTCCCTCCCAAGCGCGGGCCACCAAACGGTTAGACTGGAGGCGCGTTTCGTCCACGGCTTCTTCCCATCCCATTGCCCCTTCGCGTGCGAGGGTTAGATAGATGGGGCAGCCTGTGCTTCGTTGTATTTCACTGGCCATTCCGATTCCAGGCAGGGACATCAATGTCGAGGGAGCCGGGATTTCAGAAATATACTGGGCGGTATCTCGTGTTGTTGCGAGGAGAACCCGTCCTCCCAAAAAGAAGACTTCCGTCGGCAGCCCCGCGGTAAAAAGGCGTAGTGTTCCAGAAAGATGATCCTCTTCGATTGCTGCTAATGCAGAGGGCAAAGGAAATGATTCCGTATTTCCTCGGAAGAGAATGTCGCTATTGACAGATCGACCGTTTTTTTGACTAATACGCACTTGCACCTTCCTACTGGAGGCAAGGGGCGATTTTGGGGGAGGAAGAGCAGCAGGAAGTTGCTGGGGGTGGGAGATATTCGGTGCAACAGTGGTTTCCTGATTTTGAACACGGATCTTGCTAATTTCTTTTGAGCGTCGTGAGCTGTTGCCCAGCCCTTGAGGTGGAGCTGTTGAGGATTCCGTTTTGATCAGGGAGCGGAGTGCTTGCGTCAGTTCCTCAGGTGTGAAGGGTTTGGGTAAGAGTAGAGCAATGTTCGGGAGTGTAAATGTGGAGATCTCAGGCATTTCACTTGCTCGGTGCGTAACAATAAGTGGTACAGAGGATGAAAGAGGGTTTTCGAGAAGAAGTCTTGCGAATCCAGCGGCACGAAGGTCGCCCCGATGATCGTCAAAGATGATGAGATCCACCTTTTGATGCGCCGCAATCCGTGCCCCCTCATGAGCTCTGCGGCAGGTCAGCAGGTTACCAGCGCTGAAACACTGCTGGAAGACATTCCGAATGAAACGCGCGAGCAAAGGAGAGTCGTTGACAACAAGAAGCGTAGGGGACATGTCAGTCGGACGCTTTTGATGCGCCTTAAAATGAGTTTAAACCATGGTCTATCTTTTCGCAATCGTTGCTTGGGGCACATGAAAATTACTATTCCTTGTCGGATTATCTTTGCGGTCGCCTGCGGGTTGGCATCTGCGGCCTGCACAATGGTGCCGGACGGTGTCTCACGCGCACAAATTGCGTTTACTGCCGAAAGTTACCGCTGGCATCGCTGGACGCCTTCAATGCAAAATATCCTTCATGGCCCTGATCGCGACGGTGTCCGTGTGGACACACCTGATTTTACCTGGCGAGCAGGTGAGCAAGGAAGTGGCTGGTGGGTGCCCGGGCAAAAAACAATCGGGGTACCTTACAAATGGGGCGGTTTTGACACCGTCAAATCTTTTGAACGCGGGCTGCGTCGAGGGCTTGCTTGTGGTGACGTTTTTTCGGAAGGGAGACGAGCTTCTCTGCACGGCGCGGTGAGTCGCTGGGCTGTCGGTGTGGATTGCTCCGGATTTGTTTCCCGCTGCCTGGGTCTGAAACGGCATTACTCCACCCGCGAACTTGCTGAGCTCTGTCACCCTGTGGAATTTGGGAATTTGCGCACGGGCGACATCCTCAACAGTTTCAACAACCATGTGATGCTTTTTTCGCACTGGCTTGATCCGCAGCGCGATAGAATGGTTGTCTGGCAAGCAGGGGGCGATACAGGTCACAAAGTGGAAGCGAGCGTAATTGTAACCGCACGATTGCAGGCCCTCGGATATCAGCCGCTTCGATATAAGCGTCTCGTAGAACGGTGAATATGAAGAGTGAATGCGGGCCTTTAACGCTCGGCACGAAGAGGAGATGCCCGATTCTCTCACATTCTCAGACGATGCGTGCTCCTGGCCAGGGTGTTTCGGAGGGTGTTTGAGTGCTGATTTCTATAAGGGCTGTGGCGAGGGTGGCTATACCTTCAGCCCTGCCCAGAGACCCCATCTGTTCGTTTGTTGTCGATTTAATGCCGACTTGTGAAGGGTGAATACTCAAAGCAAGGGCAATGCGCTCCTTCATCTGTGCGATGTATGGCGCTATCTTTGGTGCCTCAGCGATCACACAGGCATCAATGTTTCCGATTCGGACGCCTTGCGCGGCAAGAATCGAGCGGACATCACGCAAAAAATCGAGGCTCGAAGCCCCGCGCCAGCGATCATCGGTGTTTGGAAAATAATGGCCTATGTCGCGCTCCCCGGCTGCCCCCAGCAAAGCATCCGCGATGGCATGGCAGAGAACATCCGCATCGGAATGGCCCTCGAGGCCCCGTTCGAAAGCGATTTCTACACCTCCGAGGATCAGAGGACGTCCTTGCGCAAACCGATGAATGTCGTAGCCCAGACCTATGCGCAGAGCGTTCATTGCCCCACCTCCACATCGAGAGGGAAATGCCCATTCCAAGCAACAATCGAAAATTTTTCGGAACTATCGGGATTTGCCTGCAGTTGAATGCGCCCTCCTGCGGATTCAATAATAACAATGCCAGCCGCGATATCCCAGAGGCTGATTTTATGTTCGATGTAGCCGTCGAGACGGCCTGCGGCAACATTTGCCATGTCAAGAGCGGCGCTACCCATCATTCGACATTTACGCGCTTTCCTCACAAGCCGATCAAAAATTGGCATGCCCCGATTGATTGCGTCTTCGGTTTTCGAAAATCCGGTGGCAAGGATGGCCTCCCCGATAGAGGCACGTGCACTGACCCGGATGGGTTTGAAGTTAAGAAAAGCTGGCCCACCCCTTCGGGCGGTCCATAGCTCGTCTCGGATGGGGTCGTAGATCACTCCAAGCGAAAGATGTTCTCCCTCTCGCAGAGCAATTGAAACGCAGAAGTGGGGTATGTTGTAAAAAAAGTTTACTGTTCCGTCTATAGGATCCAAAATCCATTGATGAGGCGACTCGGGGTTGCCAGCGACACCCTCCTCCCCGTAAATTGCATGACCAGGGAATGAGGAAAGAATAACCTCCTCGATCAGGCGCTGAGCACGAACATCGAGATCAAGCTTTATGTCGTGGGCCTCGAATTTGTCAACCTGGAGGTTGGAACCAAAATTTTCTTTCAGCAAGAGCCCGGCTTTGCGGGCAGCGACAATTGCGGTGGCGAGTTCAGGAGTCATTAAAATGGAAAAAAGAGATTTGCACTAATTGATGATGGAATAGAAGCGCCATGGCGAGAAATAAATGTCACTGAGGGCGTCGTGTGATGGCTGTTACGGCTTTCGAGGCCTCATCTCGCACCAAACCGACGAGTTCGGGGGAGGGGATCTGGTCCCGCGGGATAGTGAGCAGTTTCTCGATGGCGATGATGCCATCACGAACTTCGCGCACAACAGGGTCCTCAAGAAAACGTTCGGGTAAAAGATCAAGCTTTCCTCGCAGATAGGCCGCGAGGGTCGGCTGGCGCAGAAGCTTTGCCGCTTCTGGCGAATAATTGCTAGATATTGCAGAAGCAGCCACTTGCGTGCCACGAAGCCATCCGCCGAGTGTGACCAGCAGAATGAGCGGTTCATCAAACTGGGCCTCGAGCGCTTTTTTAACCTCATTCTGCGTGGCTTCAAACTCCTCTTTGAGAGCCGACCATTCTGCGTTGTCGGCAAATTCTGTTATACTGCCGCCCCGGGAAATGACTTGATCATTCACACCAAGCGCCTTTGCGAGGGTGATGATGTCGCGCCCAATGTTCTTGACTTGCTGGGCATCTTGTTGCTCAACAGCAATATACCCATCGGCGATAAGTCCGCCAATGTTCAAGGCGATGCGCGAACGATCGGTGACGTTTGTTGAAGGCCCTTCACGGCGAAGGGCGGACCAATCAATGAAAGCAGATTTATTGATCGCGGCAAAAAATTCACCCGAAGTTGGGACCGATACGACGTCGAGGGATTGAGCGCGCCCCATTTCCTCAGTCTTCAGAGCCAACTCCTGGTCCTCTTGAGCCGCCACTGTGTGCTCGACACAAACTGTCCACAGACTAAACAGACTACAGATGGCCGTGCGAAGTATGAGCGAATGGCTAATCGTAATCATAAATGTTGGGGTCGCGTGACAGGCCGCCACCATAGTCGCTGCCACCATCCTCATCTCCCATCATATCGCCAAGCTCTTCTTCAAGTTTTTCAGGGTCGGTTCCTTCCTCGAGTTTTCGAACCATCTCTTCCATTTGATCGTCAAGACGTTCACCGGTGATTTCTACCATGCGGCGCATCATGCGTCCAAGCAATCGTGGATCTGGGTTGGTTTCATCCATGCCAGACATGGCTTTCTCCATTTCGCCCATCACCGACATCATTGCCCGCTCGTCAATTTTCTTTTCCGCATCCTCCCTCCCATCACCTCTCTGCAAATTATCGCGTTCAGAATCGGCACTGCGTTTGCCTCCGCCTCTCTTGATGGCAAAAGTCGAAGGCAATTTAACCATTCTGAAATCTGGATTATCAGGGCATTTCGGAATGCGTTCCGCCTGTTCACGATTTCGTGCAAAAAACGTGTAAATGCGTTTGGTGTCTGGAGAATAGAACTCGAAGATTGGCATTGGTTCTGCGGAGAGATCTTTGTGAGATTATTTTTTTCTAATAAATCAAAACAAATCTCAATCGCAACCTTTCGCGAAATGCTTCGGTTGCTTCAAGAGATCAATTTGTCCGCTAACTCTCGCGGAGGTAATGGACAGCTTGCGGACGCATTGCGACCAAGTATAGCGTAGCGCCGTGCTGCCACAAAACGGTAGGTTACATCTCGAATCGGCCTGGGCACTAACTGACCCAGAAATGCAAGCGTTTTCCAAAAAAAGCCAAGTTTCTTAAGGATTTGTATCACTGCATCGCTTCGCACACTGATTTTCGATGCGTTCTCAGCGCCAAACTCGAGAAACACAATCGAATCCACACCCGCCAAGGAAGGGAAAGCCTCTAGGACGACTTTGAAAACACCGCTTTCGAGGGGAGCGAACCGAAACGCGGCCTCTTTGTCACGGTTGTGAACGAAAAGAACAGTTTTGGCACACATGGCACATGTCCCGTCAAAAAAGACTACAGGACGACCGCCGACGCGGGATCTCAGCTTTTCCAATTCTCGAAGCTGCCGGTCCGGATCGGGATCAGATGCCATACGCACACTTAGCTCAGTAAAAATCGGGAGCGCGAGGTAGCCGTTTTTTAATGCTTTATCGAGCACCCGTAGGCCTTCGTCACAGGTTCACTGACGGGTTTGCCCTCCAGAAGTTCATCAAGCGCTTTGGCAATATAGTTTTTGGCACCCTTGACATCTCCTGGGTCGGTCGAAGGCGTGTCATCAATTGCCCCGGCATAGACAAGAGAACCGGCTTCGCTTATGATAAACATTTCGGGGGTTCTTTTGACGTCATAGAGTCGGCTAACTTTGCCTTCGGGATCAAGAAGAAGAGCAGTCGGAGCTGCCTGAAACTTGGACAGGCTTTCTTGGGCTTCTTCGGGGGTCATATGTCCCTGCTTTCCGGGCGCAGAGGAACAAATAGACAGCCAAACAACCCCTTTTGCTTTGTAGGTCTTCTGTAGGGCCTGCATGTTACCCGCACTATAGTGCTTCTTGACGAAAGGGCATTCGTGATTCAACCATTCAAGAACAACAATTTTGCCTTTGAAATCTGTCAAAGAGTGAGATTTCCCATCCTGATCGCGCAAGGAGAAATTTGGAGCGAGCTCTCCCACTTTGGGAGCACCTTGAGCGACAGTAATAAAACTGAGTAGCGCCATACCCAGTGTGGCGAACAGGGAGCTGAGTCGGGCAGTAGTAAGCTTAGAAGAGGTCATATCCGTCTTAGAAAGCGATCTCGGCTCCATGTTCAAATTTTTGCCTGCCGGCTGTCAGAGTCTTCCTGAAACACTTTTCCAGTTCATTATCCTCAATCACTTTCAAATAATCCCGAAATATCGCAAAAATGCGATTTTTCCCAGCAAAACAAAACTGACGATGTAACCCGCTCCAAGCAAGCTGATGGCTGCTGAGAAGATAAAACAAAGGCCATCCTCCTCGATGGTCGCAAGAGAAAAACCAACGATAGCAAGAGCCGGAAGAGTATTAGACAAAGGAATTGGCAGAGGGAGACAAAGTATCAAAGCATTCAAGATAATTAGCCAGGCCGAACAAGTTTTAAGCCACCGTGCACGACCGATCAAATGAAACCGTCTGTGCACGACCTTCTCAATTCGAATCCACCAGCGGATGGTTAAATTTATCAATTTATCGAAATGCGCAGCAGAAATCACACGCTCACCAATTTTTTGAGGAAGCTGCGGCGGTTGTCCGTCCAGCATTCTTCTGCCTAAAAAGACGATGGAGAGGCCAAAAGGAATTGAGAGTATGGGAATTGAAATCGGCAGACAAAAAGGGAGTGCAAGAAGGATAATCAAGGCCGGGGTTCCTTCTTGGCCAAGCGTCTCTCGGATTTCAAAAATGGTCACATCCCGCCCCCGATAAATCTTTTGGAGACTGATAAAGGCGGTTGTCAATGGGTGCTCGCTTTTGCCTTTTGCATATTTAAAAGGGGCGCACATGGTTTTTATCGCTTTCGGGCCGATGGGGTTGTTTGGGCAGAACGCATTCGACTGGCTCTTTGTAACCAATTTGGTAGGCGGCTTCCACTGCAACAGCACTTGTGTCCTTCGCGACATGGAGGAAGAGATAGCGACCTAGTTTGAACCAGTTGTTGGAAGAAAGAGTGCGCCACCCGCCTTCGCCCGTTTTTGAAAAGAGAGACACGTCTGGCAGGGGATCCTTGAAAATCAAGATCGCTCCACGCGGCTCGTGCATCGGTTCAAAAACCACTTCGTACCTCGCTGCCTTCCCCGCTTGTGAGGGAAAGGATTGCATTTTTTTCTCAGCTTGCAGCCAGAGCACTGTGCCGCCTCCACTGGTTTCAAAACAAACGCGCACTGCCTCATCAGTAACTTCATTCTGACTGATGATTCGTCTCTTGGTGCGGGGACTATAGTTGGCGTCGTGGACAACCAACTCACCAGCTTTGAAATGTGCCAGATCAAATTCCCCGCCTTCTGTCACAGTAAATCGTTTGTCGAGGTAAGCCTGATTGTTTCGCAGATCAGTATCAACCCAAATATCCACGCCTGATGGGTAAACAAGACTCAGCGCCTTGCCAAATTCTCTCCAACGCTGAGTAGGTTCAAATTCATAAGCTGTAACACGCCACAATCCGAAGGCCAGGAGACCAGCGCAGAACACTGGGCTTGCAACCCGAGCCCATGGACGCAGCGCTTCTGAGGAGGAAAATAAACCAACAGCGGTCAGAGCCAGACCAAATGAAAATGGCACCACAACAAAAGCTGCCACCCGTCGGGGTGGTGATTCAAGCAGATAACAGAAGGCAATGAATGCGACGCAGGTCGCGGCAATGATCAATCCTGCCCGCGCCAGCCTTGATTTGCCGACTCCCGGAAGCAGAGCTGTAAATAGAAGCAGCGTCATAAGCATCGCTGAGTGACCTATCGAATGGAACGGTAAACCTCCCGGCACGAGGTAATACAGCACACTCCAAGCCGAGTTTGCACTTGCGAAACCGGCTTCATAATCTTCGTCATAGGACTGAGCCACCTTAAAAATCTGGTTGAGTACCGGCAAGTGAAGCAGCAGGATGGCACAAAGCGTCCAGAACCCCGCGAGAAATCGCTCCGTTCGGGGCCGCTCCAGAAACAGCCAGAGCAGGAGCAGACCCCCGTAAACAACAAAATAAGGAACCGCGTAGGTTCCCAGAACTGTTGCCACTGCTAGCAGAACCAGCCCTTTGCGTTGACCTTTCACCGCGCACTGAACAAACCCGGCCGCAGCCAGAAATGCTAGGAGCGACGACAAACCATAGGCACGCGCCTGGAGTTCGAGGTGAAGATGATAGGTGTTAAGGCAGATCACGCAGCTCATCCAGGCCGCGCTCGATGGGCTTGAACGCCACAGCCAGCGGCCGGCCACCACCACCAATGCCGTCATAGCCACAAAAGACCAGAAACGCGCACGAATCGGGTGCATCGAATCCGAATAGGGAGTAACGCTGTTGAGAAGATTGAACAGCAAATGGTTGTTGGCTCTTTGGTAGTTCGACATCACATGCCACGGGCCCTGGCTGCTAAATATGCTCACTGAAGTAATCTCATCTGTCCGAAGCGAACTCCACGACATATCGCGGATCATCATGCAGAAAGGGATCAAGGCCACTGCGCACGCACAAATTGCCAGAATGCGCTCCGCCCTCTTCAGGCGTGACGACCGCTTTTCAACCCAACCCGAAAAAGCAGTTCGACCTGCAACCAGAACACCTCCAAGCCAAGCGAAAAACCTACGACTCTCTCTCGGAAACTTCCACAAGCCTAAAAGGCCGCAACCTGCGATGATAAACCGCGCCGGCCAACGTAGAGAATTCGGCAGGCTGCTGAAATGGGTAGAGAGCAAAAAAGCCATCCCAAGCAGCACCGGTGATGAGAATGCGGCAATTACGGCTATTTCAGGAAGGCCACGTCGTTTGGGTGTGGGGAATCTTTGCTGAGTCATTAAACTTAACAAACGCACCGCCGTCGGAGAGCTTTAGATGGTCCTGCGAAGGTGTATTGGGAGATTTCTGTTTGCGTCTAACATGCCAAGCTGAAACATCGCTCATGTTGAAAGCGATTTACAAAAAAAATGATTTTTTTTCATCGCGCCTTTTTATCGTGTAGACGGATCGTTCTCGACATTTCTGAAATCGCCAAATCGGCGTCTCCAGATTTTGTCAGCATCGGGCACGACCTAAAACTGGTGAAACACGCCAACCAGCCAGGCGTTATTCATCGTGATTCGGCAAAAAATAGAAACAGCCTCAAGGCCTTGCAGAAACGAACGGCATTTCTACGGAGCGTCTGGCCACCAAAAGAGCAAAAGGCTCGCGAGCACTCTTTCAGCGGCTCGGCCTGGTGGCCGAGGCATCTTGCACAAAGCGTTGCCAAGCTGCATACTAAACAAATGATAGGCGATTTTGCTTTGATTTGGCACCCTGTATAGGAGCCATAGTCTATCGCTCCGGCGCGGCGGCCATAAATTTTGCCGCTTGAGGCCCTGGCACCACTTAAACATGCGACAGCTCAATGCCCGCTCAGCGAAAATCCTCCTCTGAAGTCCCCCCTCCACCGGTCTTTCCCGGCTTTCACATCATGACAAAGCCTATGGGGCCGATCTGCAATCTCGATTGCAGCTACTGTTTCTATCTTGAAAAAGAGAGACTTTTTCCAAATAACGAAAACTTTCGGATGCGGGAGCAGCTTCTCGAATCTTACATAAAACAATACATTCAATCCCAGCACGTTCCCAGCGTTTCATTCGCATGGCAAGGCGGAGAGCCAACTCTGCTCGGGGTAAGGTTCTTTCGTAAAGTTGTGGAGCTACAACAGCGATATGCTGATGGAAAAGAAATAAACAATGCCATACAGACAAACGGCACTCTTCTCGATGATGAATGGTGCGAATTTCTGGCGCAGGAGAAATTCCTGGTTGGCATTAGCATAGATGGTCCCGCCCGCCTGCACGACACCTTCCGAGTCACGAAAAAAGGGGGTGGAACTTACGAAAAAGTCTTCAACGGACTCCGGCTCCTAAAAAAACACGGAGTTGATTTTAATACGCTCACTGTTGTGAACCGACTCAACTCCAAGCACCCGCTGGAGGTCTATCGTTTTCTACGCAACATCGGTTCGGGGTTTATTCAATTCATACCCCTCGTCGAGCGTCTGGCCGATCAGGAGGCAAAACGTCTAGGGCTTGACCTCGCCACCCCGCCACGCCTTGGGGATGAGGAATCCTGTCGGATGTCCGTTACCAACTGGAGTGTTGAGCCCAGGCAATATGGGAAATTTCTTGTCGAAATCTTCGACGAATGGGTAAAACGAGATGTCGGTCGCGTTTTTGTTCAGATTTTTGATGCCGCCCTTGGCAACTGGGTGGGTGTCGGCTCTGGACTTTGCGTTTTCAGCGAGACCTGCGGCTCTGCTCTTGCCCTTGAACATGACGGCTCCCTCTATTCGTGTGATCATTACGTTTACCCCGCTTATAAGCTCGGCAATATCGCGGAACAGCCTCTAGGAGAGATGGTGCGTTCCTTAAAGCAGCAGGAATTTGGGAAAGCCAAAAAAAATAGCTTGCCCCGCTACTGCCTTGAATGTGACGTGCGCTTTGTTTGCCATGGCGAATGTCCTAAACATCGTTTCATTAGAACCGCCGACGGTGAGCCTGGGCTCAACTATCTCTGCGCGGCTTACAAGACATTTTTTCATCACATCACCCCCGCTATGCGCACCATGACAGATCTGTTACGTTCCGGACGTGCCCCGGCGGAAATCATGCAAATAAGTCAATGAAAAAACGTCCACAGCCAAGGAAATCTGTCGTTACAGTTCGCCACTTTATCGAGCAACACGGCAAGGCTCTGCATCTTGAACACGTCGGAGCCGAGAGGGGATTCGATCGCGTGATTCGAGAGCCGACGATTAACCGGCCTGGCCTGGCGCTAGCCGGTCATACCAAGTTCTTTGCAAGGCATCGCATCCAAGTCCTCGGCAAAGCGGAGATGGCCTACATCCGCTCATTGCCAACGGATGAAATGGGCGAGCGCCTGGGACCGATCTGCCAAAAATCTGTTCCATGCATTGTCATAGCCCGCTCGGAAACCGTACCCCGTCCGCTCATGGAACTGGCTGCAAAGAATGATATCGCCATTTTCAGAACGCCCATGATCACCATGCGGTTCATTAATGCCGCAACGATCCTTCTCGAACTCGATTTTGCTCCCACGCTAACGGAACACGGTTCTACTATGGAGATCCATGGAATGGGGGTTTTAATTCGCGGATCGAGCGGCGTCGGCAAAAGTGAGTGCGTCCTTGGCCTTATTGAACGGGGTTACAGTCTCGTATCGGACGATGTCACCATCATTAAATCCATCGAAGGTCGCGATTTGGTCTGTTCAGCACCCGCGCTGACGCGCGACCACATCGAAGTTCGAGGTCTGGGAATTATCAACGTTGCCGCTATCTTCGGCATAGGCAGTATCCGCCGGGAGAAACGCCTTGAACTGGTCGTCACCCTCCGTGACTGGGATGAAATCGAAACTGTCGACCGCATTGGGATAGAGACCGATACCTACGAAATTATGGGTATTCACATTCCGCACATAACGATCCCTGTCCGACAAGGGCGCGACGTGGCCCGCCTTGTTGAAGTTGCCGCCCTTGACCAAAAGCTAAAATCTTTTGGACAAAACTCCGCAATGGAATTTAATAAAAGATTAATTTCGGCCATGAATTTCACACAAAAACAATGAGCGTTTTCGGCGGCGGCAAAAAAAAATCAAACATCGCGGGCACCAGCGGCAAAAGCAATAATGTAGTCAGCAGAGAACTGACCATCATCAACCGCCTCGGTATGCACGCACGCCCAGCCGCCATGTTTGTTAAAGCCGCAAGCCGGTTCAAAGCCGAAATCTGGGTTGAAAAAGACGGAGACCAGATCAACGGGAAAAGCATTATGGGACTGATGATGCTCGCAGCAGGGCCCGGCTCGAAACTGCTCGTCACGGCCGAGGGACCAGATGCCGCCGAAGCGGTTGATGAACTCGAAAAAATCGTCGCCGCCAAATTCAACGAAGAATGATCGCACCACCTCTCCTTCGCATCTTGACGCTTCCTCGGCCGTGTCCAGCGCATGAACCCTGACACACCTCTCGCCCTCGCCGGGGAGCGTGTGTTCAAGGGCATACCCGCTTCACCAGGCTTCGCTCACGGCCGCGTTTTTATTCATCACTCTGTTGATGAAGCACCCCCTGTCTACCCAATTTCTGCGGAGGAAATCCCATCCGAAATTCAGCGCCTAGAAGCGGCTCTCATTGAAACGCGCAACCAAATCCTAGAAGTCCAAGAGCGTATCTCAAATGCCATCGGAGCCAAAGACGCTGCCATCTTTGACGCTCACTTGCTCGTCGTGGATGACACCACGATTCTAGACGAAGTGCGCCGCGCCATAAGCGCCGATAAGCTCAATGTCGAGGAGATTTACAGTCGGGTCGCCCATCGTTTCATCGTTCAGTTCAGCCAGTTCGACGATCCTTATCTCCGCGAGCGTGCCGTGGATATTCAGGATGTCACGCGCCGCGTGATGCGCAACCTTCTCGGACGAGGGCGCCAAACGCCCACCAACAAAACACCAGCGATTATCCTCGCCGTCAATCTCGCACCCTCCGACACGGCATCATTTCAGCGAGACAAAATACTCGGATTCGCCACCGAAGAAGGCAGCGCCACATCCCATGCGGCCATCATGTCCCGTTCGCTTGGAATACCCGCCGTTGTCGGGCTGCGCGATGTGCTCAGATTCATCCACGCAGGCGATCAAGTCCTGCTCGATGGAACCGAAGGGCTGCTCATTCTCGCTCCCTCTGCCGAAACCCTCGCTGAATATGAACGTCGCGAAAAAATTCGTGACCAAATCGAGAGCGGGCTCGAAGCTCTGCGCGACACTGAATCCGCGACGCTCGACGGGCGCAAAATCCAGCTCTCCGCAAATATCGAGTGCCCCGAGGATGTCCCCTCAGTCAAAGAACATGGCGCTCGCGGTGTTGGGCTGCTTCGCACCGAATTTCTCTTCATGCGGGAAGGAGTTCTTCCCGGCGAGGAAGAGCAGTATGCTTTCTATCGTGAAATTGTCGAAGGGATTGCTCCCGATCCTGTTATTATTCGGACTCTCGATATCGGCGGCGATAAACTTTTTCGCGGCATCGGTCCACAACGGGAGGACAACCCATTTCTCGGCTGGCGTGCCATACGCTTCTGCCTCGAGGAAACTGCCCTGTTCAAAACCCAACTCCGCGCCATACTCCGCGCCTCTGCACATGGCCCGGCAAGCCTCATGTATCCTATGATCTCCGGGATTGAGGAGCTTCGCGCGGCAAACGCCATCCTTGAGGTCTGTAAAGAAGAGCTTCGCGAAGAAAAGCATTCCTTCAATGAAGGGATTGAAATCGGAGCCATGATTGAAATCCCGAGTGCAGCGCTTTGCGCCCCCTTGATCGCCCGGGAAGTCCGATTTTTCAGTGTCGGAACCAACGACCTAATCCAATACACCATAGCAGTGGATCGATTGAACGAACGTGTCGCAGCCCTCTACGCGCCAACTCATCCCGCCGTGCTTCGTCTCCTGCGCCTAATCGTTGAAGCAGCTCACGAGGCTGGTATCTGGGCTGGCGTTTGCGGAGAGGCGGCGGGGGATGTGATTCTCACACCGCTATTCGTCGGCCTTGGATATGACGAACTCAGCACAGCACCCGCATCCGTTCCGCGTGTCAAGCGGGCTGTTCAGAGTCTTGATCAGGAAACATGCCGCAACCTCATAGAGGAGGTCTCCAGCTTCGACACCTCCGATGCAATCTTTAACCGCTGCCTGAGCCTTGCCAAGTCGGCATATCCCGAACTGCTCTGAGCCTGTCACCCCGTTTTCTTAACTTTTGTTTCGTATGTCTCAACAGCATTTAAAATCTCAATTTCGCATATTCCGGTCAGAAATTGAATTCGCGCTCAAGCGCTGCGTGCCCGGTCCAAACAAAAAACCTGCCATACTTCACAGAGCCATGCGCTACAGCCTTTTGGCAGGCGGAAAACGCATCCGGCCCATTCTCTGCCTGGCCGCTGCTGAAACCTGCGGCGGGGATCACTCCCGCGCGCTCCCCCTCGCTTGTGCGGTGGAGTGTGTTCACACTTACTCTCTCATCCATGACGATTTGCCCTGCATGGATGACGACGATTTCAGACGCGGACGCCCCACAAATCACAAAGTCTTCGGAGAAGCAGTCGCTGTCCTCGCCGGCGACGCATTACTTACGGCTGCTTTCGCATTGACCGCATCTGCACCGGCCGCACGTCGATTCGGGCCCGCCGATTTTACAGCAGAACTCGCCTCTGCCGCCGGCAGCCTCAACCTGATCGCAGGCCAGACCGAAGACATTCAGGCGGAGGGAGCCAAAAAAACGCTCTCCCTTAAAGCCCTCCGTTCGATTCACGAGCGTAAAACGGGAGCGCTCATTCGCTCAAGTCTCGTGCTCGGTGCGATGTCGGCGGACGCGTCGGCCTCCAAAATCGAGCGACTTTCTCAATTCGGACGTCTCCTCGGCCTTGCTTTTCAGGTGGTTGATGATGTTCTTGATGTCACCGAGTGCTGTGAGGTGCTCGGCAAAACACCCGGCAAAGATGCTCGCAAAGGCAAAACGACTTATCCTGCCCTACTTGGTCTGGACGGCGCAAAAAATGAGGCCTGCCGCCTCACGGAGGCTGCTCTTGAGGCCTTGGCTCCTTTGGGTGCTCAGGCTTGGTTTCTTCGAAAACTCACGGAACAGTTGCTGGAACGGAGGAATTAATACCACACCTTAACTCACGGCAAAACTGGTCTACCCATGGCTGGGCAATTTTCAGTTCCGCGCACAGACATTTTCCGGCCGAAGTCGTTCTTACTCAAAGGTTGATTCACGAACGCCCTCTACCTATTTTCCCGGCCCCCGTTTACTTGGCTTTGAACAGAGTTTAAGAGGTATTAAATTATCGAAGTTGTTGATTTCCGGCCGAATAATGGTTTTGATGGGGTGTGTTTGAAACGATTCGAAAATTGATTCGGCGCCGCGAATTCTGGATTGCCTGCACGATCTTTCTACTGGTCGGAGCTGTAGGGACATATATCGCCATCAAAAACGGGGTGACCCCTGCAATACTGAACCAACGATTTGACGAGTTTTTGTTTTTTATCCGCGATAAACCGCTCGTTCTTTATTTGGCGATTGTTCTCCTGCCAGCCTTTCCCGTACCGGTCAGCCCGCTGCTTGTGACGGTGGGATTGGTTTATATGCCGGTGTGGGGTCCGATCTTATCCTTTCTCTACGGGTTTTCTGCGGTGGTGTTAAACATGAGCTGGACATGGTGGGTCTCCGCCTATCCAGGACGTCGCCTCGCCGCTCGGATTTTGGAAAAATTCGACGTCAAACTCGAAGATCCAGAAGACCCCAAGCCGCGCCTTCCACTCATGATCTTTTTGCGCGTCACCCCCGGTTTTCCATTTTTTTTGCAAAACATCCTGCTTGGCTTTTTACGGGTGCCCTTTGCGACCTACATCCTGGTCTCTGCCGCATTGACTTCCGTTTTTAACTTCGGTTTTATCGTCCTTCCGAGGGCGATGAAAGATGGACAACTTGGGCTTGTTTTCTTGGCCGTCACGGTGGTGCTTCTCGGTATTTTCGGTATGCGCTGGCTGCGCTCCCGGCTGCCGCAGCCTGATGATCTGAAACCGGCTGCCACTGAAAACTCCGAGTGAGCAAAGTGCCTTTTGCAAGACCGAAAGTGATCGCCAACTTTGCCATCACATTCGATGGCAAAGTCTCCCGACCTAGCGGAGGGCCGAGTCTTTTTTCCTCCAAGACCGACAAACGGCGTCTTGTGGAAATTCGGGCTCTTGGAGATGCTCTACTTGTCGGCGCCTCAACACTTGCCGCTGACACGATGACCATGGGGATCTCCGACGCCCGACTGCGTCAGCGACGAATTCGCAAAGGGTTGGCTGAGTATCCGCTGCGGGTCATTTTCTCTAATTCCGGTCGTCTTGACCCCCGTTGGCGGGTGTTTCAACACGATTTTTCCCCAATTATTTTGATGACAACGGAGAGAATTCCTGTGCGCACCCGTGCCCGGCTGGAAAAGTTGGGAGTGGATGTCGTTTGCCAACAGGGAAAAAAAGTGGATGTTGCCCGAGCACTCCGCTGGCTTGCGTCTCACCATCAGGTGGGCAAAGCTGTTTGCGAGGGGGGACCGCGGTTGATCAGAGCCTTTTTTGAGGCGAATTGTGTGGATGAACTCTATCTCACTTGGTGCCCCCCTCTGTTCGGCGGACGGAACACTCCCCGTTTATGCGGTGCAGGAAAAAAAATGTTCGCTCGAGCCGTGAGGTTCGATTTGCTCTCTTGGCGGGTGATCGGAAATGAGTGTTTCCTCCATTATCGTGTCATGCGCTCCGCGGACTCTCCAGAAGCTCCCTAATATTACAGTTATGAACGATCCCGTGCTTGAAGTTCGCTCTTTAACCAAACGCTTCGGCTCATTCATTGCCGTTGATTCATTAAATTTCGAGCTATACCCGGGAGAAATTCTCGGTTTGCTGGGCGTGAATGGTGCCGGCAAAACCACAGCAATGAGCATGGTGCTGGGTTTAATCACCCCCGATAGCGGGAGCATTCGTGCATTCGGGATGGATATGCCTGCCAGAAGAACGCAAATTCTGCGTCGAATAAACTTTTGCTCCGCCTATACTGCGTTGCCCTCGAACCTTCTTGTTTGGCAGAATTTAGACGTTTTTGCTGGCCTCTACGGAGTGCGCAACAAAAAACAACGCATCTCTGAATTGCTGGAGATGTTTGAAATCACTAGCCTCAAAAACATGCTCACAGGGCACCTCTCCTCGGGTGAAACCGCGCGGGTAAACTTCTGCAAAGCCTTGCTGAACCAACCCGATGTGTTGTTAATGGATGAACCGACCGCAAGTCTTGACCCCGACATTGCCGATAAAGTTCGTCGGATCATCCGGCAGGTGCAACAAGAGCGCGGGATGGCAGTGCTCTATACCTCGCATAACATGCGGGATGTCGAGGCGGTGTGCGATCGTGTTATCTTTATGCATAAGGGACGCATTCTTTACCAGGGGACGCCAACCGAGGTGGCAGAGCGGAATTCGGAGAGATCTTTAGAGCAGCTCTTCATCAGGGTCGCCCGCTCAGGGGATGTGGAATGCATACCTTCAGTGACCGACAAAGATAAAAAAGAGACGTCATGAATTACGAAGCAGTCCTGGCTCTCGTTCGCCGCTATGTTTTTCTCTACACCCGAAGTAAAATCCGTCTCGTTGAATTGATCTTCTGGCCTATCGTAGATTTGATGGTCTGGGGATACCTGACGGTCTATCTTCAGCAGCAGGGCACAGGCGGGCTTCCGCGATTCATCACTTTTCTAATTGGAGCGATGATACTGTGGGACGTCCTGTTTCGCGCACAGCAAGGGGTGGCGTTGTCCTTTCTGGAGGATGTCTGGACCAGAAATGTAATTAATGTGTTTGTCGCACCTGTTCGAACAGTGGAATATGTGGTGGCCACATATCTCGTAGGATGTCTACGGATTGCTCTCACATTCAGCGTTTTATCACTTTTAGCGCTGACGATGTACGAATTTAGCATATTTTCTCTTGGAATAGCGCTTGCACCATTCTTTGCCAATCTGCTGCTTTTTGGATGGGCGCTGGGAATGATTTCGACGGCTCTGATCGTCCGTTGGGGGCCAGCGGCAGAATCTCTCGCCTGGGCAGTGCCTTTTATCATCCAACCCTTTGCCGCGGTTTTTTACCCGGTAGATGTTCTTCCCCCCCTTTTGCAGGTACTCGCGCGGTGGTTGCCATGCACACACATTTTTGAGGGAATGCGTTCAGTGCTAGCCGGGCATCCGATGCCGCTGGATAATCTCCTCTGGGCCATTGGCTTGAACGCCTCCTGGCTCGCGATTGCCGGATGGACTTTTGTCCACATGCTCAAAGTGGCCCGCCTTCGAGGGTTCCTCAACAAATTCGTCGTTGCATAAAGAACGACTCCTCATCTAAAGAGCAGACTTGGAATTGATTAGCCCTCGTGCGTTTATACCCTAAAAATTAAAATCTCGTATACCCCAATCAAAAATGCCAATCTACGAATACGAACCGGCTGACGGGAAACCCTGTAAAATTTGTGGGGGACGGTTTGAACTCCGCCGCCCTCTAAACCGCCCGCATCTCGAAAAATGTCCTCTCTGCAAACGTCACGTTCGCAAACTAATTTCTCCCGTTAACACGCCCACGAAAACATCTTTTTCTGTTTCAGAAGCAAAAAACGCCGGTTTTACTTTACTCAAAAGGCAGGATAAAGGAACCTATGAGCGTCTTTAAAATACCGTGCGTTCTGTTGAATTACCACTAACTTGAATTACCACTAACCAGTCGCATTAATGAGACCCAAGAACGCCACACAAGATGTTTTTTTCTCAAAATTAAAGGTAGAATTTGCGGAACAACGCATTGTTCTCTAACAAAAGCTTCATCCGAAAAGCTCTCGCGAGCAAAATCTTAACCGTTAACCACGAAAAATAACCCAGTTCCTCGCCCCATAGGGCCAGCGCGGCAACCAAGGAGAAGGACTGACCGCGCTGGCCTCGGGACACCTCAACCAACAACCAATAGTTCTGACCGCACCGTTCGATTTTTGTTCGAAAAATTATGAGCCGATTTAATGTTTATTGGGTTGAAAGAGCAACGCAGAGAGAGAGAATAAGTTAAGTAAAAGAATGGCGAAGACAACCTCAACCGCAATCGGCATTGACATCGGTCGGCACACTTTCAAGGCCGTTGCTCTGTCGCGACGCGGTCATAATAGTATTCATCTGACCGACTACGCCAATCGACAGGTCGGGGAGGGCTTCAAGAATGAGGAAGAATTAACTCAATTGCTCAAGCTACTTTTGAAAGATCTCGGGGGCAGTTCCCGACCCTGCGGAATTTCCGTCTCTGGTCTGGATTCATTCGTTCGTGTGGTGATGCAACCTCCAACGCCAACACATCTCCTCCGGGAAGGATTTCGCCTCAATGGAACAACTATTCTTAACCAAGACTGCATCAATTTCGTTCTGGACTGTGATATCGCGCGACCCGATGGGGCTGTGAAAGCTGGTGATCCAGCCGGCAACGATCAGAAAAACCAGCAGCTACCTTACCTTGTTGCTGGGCTGCCTCGCAGCCATGTGCAGCAGATTTTTAATGCGATAACCAGGCTGCGTTACACTCCCGCAATACTGCAAGTCGCGCCAGTTGCTCTTTTCAATGCGTTTGATTTTGCTTATGAGGATGTTTCATCGAATGAAGCTGCCGTTCTGCTCGATATTGGCCATCTGGAATCTACTGTCCTGGTGATCTGCCGCAGAGAAGTTGTCTTAGCCCGAGCTATTGATTTCGGCGGAAAAACCATGATGGAGGCACTTGCCGGAGGCGGGGCTGTCGATCAATTTACCGCAATGGCTCTGCTGCAACAGTCTGATCCCGGCTTAATTTCACTTTTGTCCGACACTGTTGCCTCGCTATCGAGGGAAATTTTCAATTCTATAAGATTTTTTGAAACTCAACGGGAGGAAAGTATTCGGAGGATTTTTGTTTCTGGCGCTCCGAGTGCAACCGACGCGCTTCTTCAGGTGCTCAGCGACAGCCTCGACTTGACCTTTGAGGTATGGGATCCGCTCGCGCGATGCCAAATCTCCCTCCCTAAATCCAAAGAGACCTCTTTGCCGCAGGATATCATGAGTCTTGGGAATGCCTTTGGCGCGGGGCTCGCGACCCTTGGATTTCGATAAAAATCTCTCCCCTCATGCCGATTCGAATTAATCTTTTTCATGAAGAAGAACGCGCTCTAAAGGAACGCAAGCGCGACCCCCTTAAGTTGGGGTTGCTTGCAACGCTTGGACTTATTCTGTGCCAGATTATTTACTGGCTTTTTCTCTCCGGAACCGCCGCAGGAAAAAATTCCGAGGTCGCTAGACTTCAAGCAGATTGGGAAAAGCTTAGGGACTCCACTGAAGCGGGACAAAGCAAGCTGGATGAAATGAAATCCAAGCTCGATGTTTACGAGATGTTACACACCAAAGTAGTGCGTCGCCATTTCTGGGCTCCTATATTGCAGCAACTTCTCGAAGGAGCCCGACTGGATGTTCAGCTCACCGAGGTGAATTGTTCGCTCAGTCTAGAGGGGAATATCCGTCTCACTGTTCATGGGCTTACGGCAGGGCAGGAGCCACGAGGCGTTGCGGAATATCTTCGGGACGCAACGGAAAGAGCTTTGAAAACGATTCACCCAGAAAGCGCGGCGCGTTTTGAATTGCTTGAGGAGAATCCGCAACTAATGGAGATCAATGGACGACGCTTCAGGAATGCCCGTTTTATTATTGATTGTCGAATTGCCAAGCCAGATAAAAAAGAAGCTAATTCAGAACACGCTCAAAAGAAATCACAGGCCCGATAACACTCCGAAAAAATGGATCAGGAAAAAATCAAGCGAATCTTCTTAGCTTTACTGCTTGCGCTTGCTGGCTTGTATATCACTTACCTCGTGCTTATTGAACCGAAACGTTCAGAAATCAACCGAGCCCTCCAGCAAATTGAGGAATTGCAGGGCAATTTACGTAAAGGGCGGGGGATGCGTCAGGCGGTCGAAACCTTTGAAAAACAACTAAGTGAGCGCGAGACTCTTATTAATGAATTTTTTGCCAATCAGCAAAAAGGCTCCCCCTTGGCGTGGGTGCCACCTCAGATCGAGAGTTTTTTTGCGCGGCAAGGACTAAAAGCTGTCGTTAAAGCCGATGGCGAGCCCAAGATGTTGGATGCCACAATGCCGAATCTTCTCGCCTATGGGTGGAGCGTCGATCTGGTAGCCGTAGATTTTATCAAACTTGGCACGGCGATTGCAGCTTTTGAAAACTCCTATCCACTCGCTCAAATTAACTCTCTCCGAATTACCCCTTCATCGCAAAGTCCCAGCTTGCAGACATGCAACTTAAAATTTACCGGAATCATCCGGAATTAAACCTTTGTTCCTTGGTCGCGGTTCTTGTCGCTGCTTTGAGTCTTGCTCTGCATCTAGCGGCCAATGACAACTCCACCGAAGCCGAACGACGTTCCTCTTTTCAAATCAAGGACCCTGTGCGGAATCCATTCTGGCCGCTTGGTTGGACGCCCAGTGCCGTCGCCGCTCCGGCGGCTCCCACACCGGCCCCTACACAAACCATCAGCCCGGAGTCGTTCAACGTCTCTCTTATCTCTCTCGGGCCACCGCACATCGCCGTCATCAACGGTAAAGACTACAGTGAAAACTCTAAGATCCCAGTCTCCACCGCAGGCGGGGTGGTCGAGGTGCGCGTCATGGCCATTCGCGACGGCTTTGTGCTCCTCGAACACAACGGCCAGCCGATTCACGTTAAACTAAGGCGTTAATGCCCAGCGGTATCCGCAAGGTCTGGATTGTTTTTTGCAACACCGCTCGCACATTTCAGAAAATTGATGGCGAGCTGCGTGCTGCTTCTTTCGCATATTACGCATTTTTTTCACTCTTTCCGCTGACTCTTCTTGTGGTGAGTGTGGGCTCGACATTTCTACCCACAGGGCTGCCCGAACGCATGGTCGCTCTGTTGAGAAATTATATGACGCTCGATACGGCCGGGGAGCGTCTGATCGCGTCCACCATGGACGGGGTTGTTGCGTCGCGAGGGAAAGTTGGCCTGTTGGCATTCTTCGCTATTTTTTGGGGGGCCATGCGCTTTTTCCAGGCGCTCACCATTGCCATCAACCTCGCCTGGGGTCGGCGTGATTACTGTTGGATGAGTCTGTCGCTTAAAAATATTGCGATGGTTGGCATTCTCGCAAGTGCCCTTTTGCTCGGAGCGGTTGTGCCGATGATTCTCGATGCCATAGGCACCCTTGCTCAATTCCGTGCTCCTTGGCTTAATTGGCTTTATCAGTTCGGACGTGGGTTCGTCTCTTCGCTCATCCTTTTTTACGGTTTCATCATGCTTTATCGGTTTGCTCCGAGACATAGAATAACCTTTAAAGATGTCTGGCTCTCCGCGCTGATCGTCACAATACTTCTTCAATTACTTCAACGAATCTTTATTTTTTACGCCTATAAGGTGTCGAACTTTAACGTCATCTATGGCGCACTGGGTAGCGTGGTTATCCTTCTGATGTGGATTTACATCTCAGGCATGCTAATCATCTTTGGGGGCTGTCTTTGCGCCTCGGGAGCCAGACTGCAGCGTCGCGTCCGGCCTGAGACCGGTCAAGCCGCCAAACTTCGGACAAAATCGCAGCGCACAAACAACAAACCGTCGCAGCCGACACTCTTTGACCACTAGCTTCTACCTCTCACTTTAAATGCCCTCTAGTACAACCCACCCTTCTTCTGCCGATATACCCCGCTGCGCGGGGGTGCTGGCCCCGATTTTTTCACTGCGGCACCATTCAGATTGTGGCATCGGCGATATCCGTGCACTCTCTCTTTTCTGCCGATGGGCACGCAATCTCGGCCTGCGGTTTGTTCAAATCCTCCCAGTCAACGAGACTGGAAATGATCCCAGTCCATACAACGCTATAAGTTCTCGGGCCTTGGATCCGCTGCATCTCGATGCCAGCACTACCGCTCTCCCGGAACTCTCCGCAGTTCGTGCCGCAGAGATCATGGAACGTCATAACGTCGCCAGCCTGCGCCGTAAAAACCGAGTGAATTACCCGGCTGTCCGTGCTCTGAAAAGGGAACTCGCTGAAGCCGCCTTCGATGGTTTTGAGACTCTGCCGGCCAACCACCCCTCGCTGCAGGCATTTGACAGATTTTACCACGCCGAAAGCGAATGGCTCGAGGGTTACGCCCTTTTCCGCGCGTTAATGGATCTTAACAACGGCTCGGAGCGCAGGGATCTTTGGCCAGCTCCGCAGCGGGAGTTCCAAACCGCCAGGCAATGGATCGGGTCGCTCCCAGAACAAGAGCGCGCTTTATTGGAAAAGAAGCAGCGTTTTTATAGGTATCTTCAGTGGCGACTCTTCGGTCAATGGGAAAACCTCAAATCAGAGTGCGATCGAATGGGGTTGCGCCTCATGGGCGACATCCCTTTTGGTGTTGGTTATCATAGTGCGGATGTGTTCACCTGGCCGGAGCAGTTCGACCTCGAATGGACCGGAGGTGCTCCTCCCGAACGAGTTTTTCGATGCGATCCATTCACCGCACGTTGGGGGCAAAACTGGGGAATTCCCCTTTATCGTTGGGACGTGATGGAGGCTGATGACTTTTTTTGGTGGCGCGGGAGAGTTAAAACTGCCGGCCGGATCATGGGAGCATTTCGGATAGATCACATCCTCGGTTTTTACAGGATTTATCGCTTTCCGTGGAGGCCAGATGCCAACGCCGAGTTCACAACCTTGAGCGAAGAGGCTGCCCGGGAACGGACGGGCGGGCGGTTGCCTGGCTTTTTTCCACGGGAAGACTGGCCACAAGAAAACGCGGAAAAGAATCGTCGAGATGGGGAGATGCGACTCAGGGCAATCCTCGACGCCGCAGGTGAGAGCTGGGTTATTGGTGAAAATCTTGGCTTTGTACCGGATTATATGACACCCCATCTTGCGTCTCTGCGTATTCCGGGAATTATTATTCCTTTCTGGACCAAGCGACAAGATGGATCTGTTTTGACAGGCGACGAATACCCCGAGGTTTCAATGGTCACTTGGGGTACACATGACCACCAACCCGTGGCCGCAATCTGGGAAGAGGGGCGTCAGCGTCCTCCTGGACACGAAAGTTCAATCGAAGCCGCGGAGTTAATGGCCGATTTTTCGGGAATCCCGCGGGAACGGCTTGAACATCGTATCCGCCCGGAGGAACACTTACGGATTCTGTTTGCCGCGCTTGAAAGTCGGTCGGTGCTTGCGGTGTTTATGATCAGCGATTACCTTTGTCTTAGCGAACGGATCAATGTGCCTGGATCCGTTGCCGCTGAGAATTGGAGCTGGCGGTTGTCCTTTGATACCGACGCGCTGACTTCCCGTACGGAAGTAACAAAATATACAAGTTTCTTACCATCGTATCTGCGAGCCGCTGGGCGCATGACATTTTGACGATTCTTCCAGCCGACCAAACTCCTCCCAAAGAACCTATCCCAGTGCCAAAATTTCATGACGAAGTGGCGCAACGCTCACGACCTAAGTGCCGTCCTAGGCTTTAGACTTGTCTCTAGGCCGGGTGTTTCATCGAAGACACCAATCGCTTTGCGCAAAGCGAAGGCTAAATTCCTTTCATCATCATCTTGCGCATTTGTGTTTGGGAGTGGGTTGGTGCTTGTTTTGTTAAGTTCGTATGTTGCCGTCTGAGAAGGCTATAGAGCGCAGCCTCCTAATTTCGCGTTGTTTGGTTGGAACGATTATGCTCATCCTAGGGATTGCATTGATTCACCTTGAAAAACCATGGGAGATCGGTATTTCAGAGCGCCTCGCAAAGGGGCGGTTTCCCAAGCTGGATGATATCATAGATGAGGGCTTCTGGTATGCCGCCCTTATCAATTGTTTCTTATGTTTGGGTTTGATGGTAACGAGCCGCGTTTGGAGCCGTCCGTATTCTGTTTCTTCAGAGCCGCAGGGCAAATTTTTCACGCTAGGGAAGTCAAAAAGTTGGGCGAGGGCGCTTTTTGCGATCAGTCTTGCAGGGGCGATAACTTTGGGTGCTCTGGAACGCTGGCCAAAGATGGATCAAAGCTTTACAAATGATGAAGAATACGCGTTTCGACGATTGATTTTTGGCCAATTTGCTCCTGAAGAGGACGGCCGCCTCTCAAATCCCGAGCTACTATGGAAAGAGACATTTTTTAACAATCGCGCATCAAACAATCATATAATTTTTAGTGTCTTATCGCGCGTTTGTCACGATTTTTGCATATGGGTATCCGGAGAAGATGCTGCATTTGTCAGCGAACGAGCCGCAAGGATGCCTTCGTTCTTCGCCGGGTTGCTCTCGATCTTTCTCGTTGGGCTCATACCTGCATTAGTCGGGCTCCCGCGTGCGGGTGTTGCTAGTGCGTTTTTGCTTGCTCTCAACCCTTGGCATCTGCGTTACGCCACTGAAGCTCGAGGCTATTCTCTGATGATTTTTTTTATTCTCCTTGCCACCTGTGCACTTATTCTTGCGGTCGGCTCAGGTCGGCGTCGTTACTGGGGGCTTTATGCTGCTTCGCAGAGTCTTTACCTACTGACGTTTCCAGGCGCACTCCATCTCGTTGTTGCCACAAACATTTTGGCAGTCGTGGCTATCGCCCGGACGATTCCGGCAGCAGATTGGCGTTCCGGAAAGTGGCGAGCGCACGCAACGCCCTTCTGGCATCTCGCCGCTGCAAATGTTTTTTCCTGTATAGCGTTTCTGCAAATCTTCAGTCCTTCGGTGCGCCAGCTCACATTATTTCTCGATCAGCGCGCTGCGACGGGCCCGATGGGTTGGGATTGGTTACGGGACGTTTGGAGCCACCTAACCGCAGGGATGCGTTGGGAGATGGACGACCGTTCAAACCCCTTGTTTCTGAGCATCCAGCACAGCATCGAAAGTACACCTACCGCAGCGGTCTTTTTTTTCATCCTTATGCCCGCTGCTGTAATAATTGGGTTGGTTCGTTCATTTGCTGGTTCACCCCCACGAATGCTTCTTGTGGCGCCGACTTTTCTGGCGGGCATTATGGCCTTTGCGCATATCTTCTACGCGAGCAAATTCCTTTACGCTTGGTATGTCATCTATGCCGTGATCGGAGTGGTTTTGGGAACTGCTCTTGGCGTGGACGGAATTAGCAGCATCAAACCAAAGTGCGGACGTTTTGCCTCGTTAAATCCCGATATGACGGCCAGCGTCTGCCTTATCCTCTTTCTTTTAGGATACGCTTTGCATACTGTCTATCCAAGGAAAGCAATGGTTACGATCGCCCGGCAACCGATACGCGAAGCGGTTCTGGTTGCTCATGGCCCGCTACATTCTCCGCATAATCCCGAACCTCGGGAATTGCTCACTGCAGCGATCGGAACGAGCGCCAGGCAAAAATTCACTTACGACCCACGGATTATTCCTCTTGAAATGGAAGATGACAAAGCACTGCCTCGTCTCGCACAGCTGATCGAGAAAGCCGACGCCGCTAATCTGCCCTTGCGCGTTTTGATCTGCAACCCTGCTCTCGTTGAAAAGGAAACACCAAAGGTGTTTTCTTTGTTAACCGGCTCATCACCGGAAAGCACCCTAAAAAAGTTCAGAGTCGTTCAAACAATAACAGGACTTGAGGCAATGTTTACCTACGTGGTCTGCGAATATAATTCGGGGTTGCCTTGAGCTCGTCGCCCGTCACATACTCGCCGATTCTAAAACCTCACGCTCTCCACAACCTCATTTATGTCTGATCTTCCCTTGCCTACACCTGAATCTGTCCGCGAATGTCTTCGGTCAGTTCCTTATCCCGGCTACAGTCGAGATATCATTTCGTTTGGTATTGTCAAAGACATCGCCGTCGCCGGGGGTGAAGTTACAGTCTCTATTCACCTCACCAGCTCCAACCCCGACGCCCCGATGCGGATCAAGGAAGACTGCGAAAAAGCTTTGCGCAGTTTGCCGGGGGTGACACGAGCCGAAGTGAGGATTGAATTTAATCAACAAGCAACACGTGCTGTTTCTACAATCCAAAAGCCAAACGCAGCCACGCAAATCGAAGGGGTGCGCCACGTTATTGCTGTAGCCAGTGGTAAAGGCGGCGTCGGCAAATCGACAGTGGCAGTTAACTTGACCGCGGCTCTCGCTGAATTGGGTCTGCGCACCGGCTTATGCGATTGCGATATTTACGGCCCCAGTGTCCCTCTTATGCTCGGGACGCGCGACCCGGTTTTGCCAACGAATGATGATCGTATTCTTCCAGTGGAAATTTCGGGCATTCGTCTCATGTCCATGGCGCTGCTCATGGAAGAAACAGCCGCCGCCGTTTTGCGCGGACCTATCGTCACTCGTTACACGCAGGAGTTTCTCCGTCGCGTTGTTTGGGGCACTCTCGATGCGCTTGTATTGGATCTACCTCCCGGCACTGGCGACATTCAATTAACCATTGCACAGACTGTAGAGCTGTCCGGTGTCATTCTAGTCACAACACCCCAGGAGGTTGCGTTGGCAGATGTTCGGCGAGCGGCAGCCATGTTCGAAAAGGTCAATGCCCCGATTCTTGGTCTCATCGAAAACATGAGCTTTTTCCTTTGTCCCGATAATGGCAAACGCTATCCAATTTTTGGCGAGGGTGGAGGTGCACGAGAAGCGCGAAGATTAGGGGTGCCGCTTCTCGCTCAAGTGCCGATCGAAATGGAGGTTCGTGCCGGAGGAGATCGCGGAAAGCCTATTGTGTTTTCACACCCCGCCAGCGCATCAGCCCTTGCCTTTTCCGAAGCCGCTGCGTTTTTGAGGAGAACGCTCGACTTATGACCAATTGGATGTGGTTTCCCATTAGGAGGTTGGATCATTGGTTTTTTACCTTTGGCAGGATTTTGAAAACCAGATGCCTTTTCCAGAGGTATCGCGAGGCGATGAATGTGAAATAAATACGCCAAGAACAAAGGGCAATCTGGGGTTCCCTCCAGCCCGCATTTTCGACACTTTTTCTTTACAAAGCGCATAGATTTAAAACCATCCGCTCGTTGAGGGATGCAGGAGGAGAATGGGGTGTTGTGCTTCGCCTTGGGAAAGCGCAAGGTTGATTCGGGCAAGGTGGCGTGCGTGGCTTCTGTAACCTTTAAACCACGGAGCGTGGTCGCTAATGGTATGGGGCCAGTCGTATCTTCGAGCTCCGGCGAGCGTCTGATGCCCAAGGTGCAGATTGATCAGGTTGACGCCTTGGCTCAGGAGAAAGTCTTCTAGAGGTTTGAATTCTACCGGGCCCGACTCGTAGCCGCCACTCCCGGTGGGTTCGACAAGGGAATGTTCGCGTCCGCATTGGCGTTTTACGCTATTGAGTTCCTTAAGGTTGAGTAGGTAGATGCCGTTTTCGCGCAGGGTTGTGGGCTTGAACTGGAAACCCAGTAGATCGTTGCCGGGTGGGTGCATCCAACGCAGGGCGGCCATGCGGCTGGGTTGGTTTTTTGGCTCTGGCCATGCCGTCTCGTGAAAATGGCCGGTGAATGAGAGACCATGCGCCTCGCACCAGTCCTGCTGGGTTTGTGGTAGGCGGCCACAAACAACTCGCGAACGGCGAGCCAATTTTCTGGGCTAAGGGGGGTGTGCCAGCACAGAGAAGGCTCGAAAGTTTGCTGCCTATCCAACTCTGCGGCGCAATTCGGGCCAACCAGCAGACGTCGAGTTCGAGAGTCTTCTGCCGTCCGCTCTCGACCAGTTTGGCCGGGACAAGCAAGAGTTCATGACGGCTGGTCACCACCTCGGTATGCACCCCCTGCTCCTTGACCACGCACACGAAAAGCGTCCAGAGGTTGTAGGTCAGAAGCAGCAGCCGGGCAGCCATATCGGTAACTTTCGTCAAAGAGATTTCTTCTCGGCTTCGCCTCGCCAGGACGGGCTGCCTGGCGGCAGGTCATCTCCCTTCGTTCGGTTCCGCATCGGCGCGTTTACGGTAGAGCATTACGATCTGTCTTCCTGCAGACGTCGCAGGTGGGCAACTCTTTTGCCTCCCAATAGCGCATGGATCATGAAAGCGTGTAGCACGTCGCGCAGCGCGGTCGCATTAGGACTCGTGCGCTCCACCAGAAATCGAAGTGCCATCTCTTCCACGGTGCCCACCCGCTTTAGAAAATTGCTCCAAGCCGCCTCCCTCCCCTTAGGGAGTCAACCGATTCGCACAGGCTCCAATCCGGCTTCCGGCACACTCAAACCGAAATCCACTCTTGCTTTCACCCCCGCTGGGTGATGCCCGGCAAGCTCCAAAACGTTCTCCATCCTCTGATTCTATCTGCCTCAACCGGCTCTCAGCAACTTTTTAATGGCGCCTTATAGATTTATCTGTAAGGCCTTAGCCAACCATCTGAACGCTCGGCAAATTGTTTCAGGAGAAGCAGAAATTTACTAATTTTTTCAACTGCGGGATTTGGAATTGATCGCTTTTATTTTAGCAGGTCAAAACAAAACCCTCCCCGGTCTGATACACCGGGGAGGGTCCGTAAATGGCAACTAAAAAATACTTCGGATCAGGTCAATACCCCGACCAGAAATTGTTGTCGGTTGGGAGCACCGCGGGAGAGACGCGGAGCTTGGAGTTTGCACTGATTGCAACGTTACCGTTTGTGAGCAGCGCAGCTCCGAAGATGTCAGCACCGTTAGCCACAACCAACCGGCTTTGATTTTTCAGGTAAGGTGTCAGGTTGGTAAATGTGATGCTGGACTGGGTGGCTGAAGGATTCTCGATCATGTATTGATCCACCGCAGCGGAAAGGATGCGGGCATCGTTAACAAGATTCGAGGCCTGTGCGCGCTGACGAGCGCGGATGAAGCTCGGAACTGCAAGAGCTGCG
>CALDSX010000024.1 GCA_937924445.1 uncultured Chthoniobacterales bacterium | reverse complement strand
CCCGCCATTCACTCACAGGTGGCCGCCCCAAGGCGGGCGGCTACCTGAGCAGTTACGAAATATATTGAAAATCAACTGCAGGGAGGCGAGATCCTTCTGTTCCATGCAGAGATGCGCCTCAGCCACAGATTCCACGCTCGCGCCGAAGTGTGCAATTTTACCCTCGCCTCGCAATTCACGAAGCCACTCGAAGCATTTACCTTCCTTCAGAATGGTAGTCGGCAGACAGTGCAACTGCATGAGGTCAATCCGCTCTACACAAAGTCGACGGAGCGAAGCCTCTGTATGTTTGCGAAATGCCTGGCGGGTAAAGTTAGCCGGCCAACCCGGCTCGGGCAAGCGCCCCAACTTCGCTGCAATCAGCAGTGGACCATGGTATTCCCGCAGAAATCGCCCGATGAGTTCCTCGCTACGACCCAATCCATACACATCTGCTGTATCGAAAAATGTGACGCCGTGATCAACCGCTGTGCGCATGGTCTCAAGCGCCTGTTCGTCGGTAATGCTGCCCCAGTCCCCACCGAACTGCCATGTGCCAAGACCAACTTCCGAAACTGCGATACCCTGAAAAATCCGAGTTTTCATGTTTAGAATAACCACTGCGGATTTAACATTTGCGAGCGAAAATTAAGACCTGTTTTTGTTTGAGAAAAAAAGGCAAGCGTCTTTAACGAGATGGCAGATATGGATCTGGCAGTTATAAATTCACTTCAAAGCAGCGCTCCACCATATCGAACGGTTGCTCGTTATAATGGGAAAAGTGGTGGTGCGTAGAGGGCGTAGAGGGCAAACGGACCTCAAGGAAATCCCCCAGAAAATGCAGGACAACCATTTGCCAGACAGACGAGCAACTCGATAGCCCGATGGCTCATGCGACGCTGCCAATGAAGTTGCCCAACACGCTTCTTCTCACCTGAGCTTGTGGAGGCACTCAGTCTAGGAATATCTGTATGCTTCCCCAAGACTTCTCGACTAGATAGATTCGTCTGGATGACAAGCGGTGTGAAAAAAACGTCCCACGGAGCCACGCTGAATTCGAAGCTCGGGCTGAAACAAAAGCGTTTCTTAATATCCGCCAGGGCCTGAGGAGCTGCCTTTGAATTGCAATTGACCTGGATAGCCTCTCTTTGCGGCTTCTTCGAGGATTGCCACTGTGGCCGTAGCACCAATCCGAGTCACTCCGACATCAACAACGGCAAGAAGCTCATCGAGGGTGCGAACACCTCCAGCAGCTTTAATCTGCACCTCAGGCGGGCAATGCGCACGCATAAGCTTCAGGTGCTCAAGAGTGGCCCCTTTGTAGCTATACTTGCCGTCGGCTCCCTTCACAAACCCATAGCCGGTTGATGTTTTTACAAAGGCCACCCGCACCTCCGAACAGATTTCGCAAAGACGAATAATCTCCGATTCGGTAAGGAAATCATTCTCGAAAATCACTTTGAGAATTCCACCCTGAGCAACCACCACTTCGTTCACGAGGCGAATGTCTCGGGCGACATATTCCCAATCGCCACTTTTAACTTTGCCAACATTAGCGACCATATCAACCTCAGTCGCCCCACCCAGAGAGACCGCTTCGGCTTCAGCTACTTTAATGCCAGTGGTTGAATTGCCATGAGGAAATCCAATAACCGCACAGACTGCGGTAGATGACCCCGCAAGAAGTTCGCGAGCCAGAGGAACGTGATAAGGCTTCACACACGCTGTGGCAGTGCCACAGGACTTCGACAACTCACACCCTTTTTTCAGATCGTCATCAGACAACGTGGGGTGAAGAAGAGAGTGATCAATAGTGCGAGCAATATCAGCGAGCGTTTGGATTTTCATAAATATGACAGGTGTTTAAGGAACCGAATCAGAGAGGTGGGTGTCGAATGATAATCTTTACAATCAAACCGTCGCGCAAAGATGAGACGCGACAGCCTTCTTGCAATGTTAGAATTTGTCGGTTAGAAACTTTCAATGCGCGAAGGAGAACATTGATTGACCTCCAGACCGACTTAAGATGTCAGCTTTAACGCTAAAATCATCTTTCAAAGTCAAATGTTTAACGAGCGGTCTATTGCTTGTCAAAACGAATATGACCTCGGACTTCACAGAGTGCATATTGTGGGGACTTTTTTACTGGCAAATTTTCCCACTTTTTCGTTGAGTTTAAGCACGGTTTTGTGACGAAAAAATAGAGTCACAACCGGGCTCTGGTAGGAAGCGCCGGGAGTTGGGTATTTTGCTTGGAAAGATTCATTGCCCGGGTGCAATTATTTTGAGAATTGCTCTGTTGAAGGGAAATGATTGCCGGTCTCTGACTCCTTTTGCAAAAAAATTTATGCATCTTGCTCTTTGGAAACCCTGTTAAAAATCCGTGCGGCAGCAATCGCTGCACCAAAACCATTGTCAATGTTCACCACGCAGACGCCGGGGCTGCAAGCGTTTAACATGGTGAGAAGCGGGGCGATGCCGGAGAACCCTGCACCGTATCCGACGCTTGTGGGGACGGCGATAACCGGCGACCCCACCAGACCACCAACAACAGCCGGAAGGGCGCCGTCCATTCCTGCAACGACGATAATCACATCTGCGCTTTCCAGTGCGGAGTGGTCGGCCAGAAGGCGATGAATTCCAGCAACCCCACAGTCGTTAATCCTTGGTGCTGCATGACCAAGAAATTCAAGCGTAAAAGCGGCCTCTTCCGCGACGGGAAGATCGCTCGTTCCTGCGCACACAATGAGAGCTGATCCGGCGCGGGCCGGACGAGGTGCCTGCCCGACAGAGAGGCAATGCGCAATTGGATTGTATTGCACCTCAGAAAAAAAAGTTTGCAGTGCCGTAGCATGAGCCTCAGTTGCACGAGTTCCAAGAACACCTCCCTGAGTTGCATAAAGCGTCTGGAAGATTTCAGCTGCTTGTTGAGGTGTTTTGCCTTCACAAAAAACCACCTCCCCAAATCCGGTTCGCACAAGTCGGTCGGTATCAGGTCGAGCAAAACCAAGGTCGAGAAAACCGCGGTCGGCGTGCTGCACTGAAGGAACAAATCTTTGAGTTTTAACGGCCACAACCGATCGGACCGCCTGACATCTGACCGCCCTGCCTGGCGGCATTATCAAGCCATTCCAATGCTTTTGATAGGCTTTGCCCTTCGAGGTAATGAGCAAGCTCCGCGGGGGGGCTGGGATCAAGAGCAGCGGCACGGGCGTTAATCTCTGCTCCAGCAACACGGAGTGCGTTCAGATGGCCTTCGGGATCCCGGTCTCGCCATGCCGTGTCGGCGATCAAATCTAACCGGGTTCTTAAAGCGCAGCGTAAGGACCGATAGGAGTCTGGAAGAGGAGAAGTCATTGCTAATAATGAGGGTAAACGATTCACGCGGTTGCGGCTATTTGAGTCTGGAGCTCTAGATGGCCAGTTTCGGCAAGGTAAAGGATCGTTTTATAAAGTTTATGTTCACATACCTGCAATAGCTGGAAAAGATCATCCACGCTGTATGCGCCTTGTTGGACTAGTAAAAATATCTGCCCTGCAAGAGGTTCCAACTCGCGGTCTTCAGAATTTTCTTCCGGCCTTTCAACTTCAGGTTTTAGAGGCCGAAGAATAGCCGTAGGATCAACGATTCTTCGCGCAAGCTCCCGGAATTCATCCCGAAACTGAAGAGCGCTAAACAGCAGATCAGTGGGATTACGCGAAATCTGTGGGCTGTTTGTCTCATCTCCAGATGGTTGCTCCATTTTTGAAAAACTAAACGTGCCTTCGATTCGTTCATGAAGGAACAGTTGGAAGAGGGCTTCCTCCCCGTGAAGGTGATAATATTGCGCGTGAAGAGGGTGTCCTTTAAGGAAAAAGAAAACTGCGACGGCCTCACCTAAAGTATTGTAAACGGCCAGCTCCCCAGTCTGGTTGGAGTTCACGATTGTTTGGTAAATCGTCACAAGATCAAAATTCTCGAGGCTTCCGCTCAGTTCAAGGCAATGGCTTTGAACGAAAGCCATATCGGTCACTTGCACAAAGCGCGTGGCCAGCCGTTGGGCGATAAAATAAAAGAACGAAGGAACACGTCGTATGATCTCGGGAAAATCTTCACGCCGAAAACATTGAAGACTGACTGGCTCGCAAGTGCGGATCGCATTTCTTCGATAGGAGTCGGTCAGAACGTCAATTTCGCCGAACATATCCCCACGGCTCAAATAACTGATATCCGCACGGTCGGCATATCTTGGGTCTTCATGGATAACGGCTACAGCCCCACGATTGATTATATAAAGAGAATCGGATGGATCGCCACTCGAATAGATCGTCACGCCTTCCTCAATATGTTCAACATGGGAAAGTTCTCCGATGGCTTTCAGCTCGACTGGTTTGAGAGTGGTGCAAAAACCAAAAAAATCGGACTTGCTCATCAGGAAAAAAGCGCTTTAGCGCGCAGACAAGCGATCAAAGTATAATTTAGACCCAGATCAGGCGGTCCGCTCTTCAGCGTCCAACCTGAGCCAGTCCCACAACTCGTCAAGTCGTCGTGTTGCATTTTCTCTTATTTTAGCGATCTCATCTCGTGTCAACGACGCGCCACTCCTGTTTTTCTGCACTGCAAACATGTAATATTTTATTTTAGGCTCGGTGCCAGAGGGTCGCACGGCGACTTTCCATCCGTTTGAAAGTTCGAAGATCAATGCTTTTTCTCGCGGAAGAGCCTCACCATCACAATCCACAACAGTGTCGGTGTCGAAATTGGTGACCTTGACGACCGGTTCAGAAAGGATTTTTTCAGGAGGACGCATTGCGTAAGATGTGGAAAGTGTAGCGATTTTTGCTGCCCCATCGGCTCCTTCAAAGGTCAGCGATCCGTTTTTTTCTAAATAAAAGCCGTATTGCGAATAGACTTCGTCGAGCAATTCATCAAGCGTCATTTCTCGCGATGAAGCATACGCCGCCACTTCGGCAAACATGAGTGCACTACCGTTCGCGTCTTTGTCACGCACAAAATCGCCACCACTGTAGCCGTAGCTCTCTTCGCCTCCGAAGACATAGAAAGAGGAATGTTCAAGGCGCGTCTTGCGGGTTTCAGTCTCTAGAAGCGTGCGGTAATGTGCCCGAACTGTTTCGGGCAGGGCCTGCTCGTACTTCCCAAGTTTTTGTCCGATATATTTGAATCCGGTCAAGGTCTCAACACAACGGAGGCCGTGTTTTTCTGCGATGGCCTTTATCAAATCTGTGGTGACGATGGTTTTAATAAGAACCGCGCGGTGAGCATTTTCGGGAGTGAGGATCCCCATGGAGAACATCCGAGTGACGCGATAGGCGGCGATTAAAGCTGCGAGTTGGTTGCCTGTTAAAAGCCGCATTTCCCCTGACCGGGTCCTCACCGCGACACCAAGCCGATCGGAGTCAGGATCTGTTCCCATGACAAGATCGGCACCCGTCTCATTAGCCAGACTGAGCGCCATGTCCAGTGCCTCGGCATTTTCTGGGTTGGGCGATTTCACAGTCGGAAATCGCCCGTCAAAGGCATCCTGAGCCCCAACAACCGAGAAGTTAAATCCCAATCGAGAGAGCATCTGTTTAATGATCACCCCACCTGTGCCATGGATCGGGGTAAAAACAATCCTCAATCGCGATTTTTGTGCCGCGACCATACTTGGATCAAGAATAAGCGACTCTAGACGCTTCATGTAGGCCTCATCAATTTCCGAACCGACAGTGATGAGACGCCCACGCTGGTTTTCCGGCAGTGGTGCCACCGAACCTGTGATGGCGTTGACTTTTGCGATTATTCCGGAAGCGTGTGGCTCAACGATCTGAGCACCATCAACAAAATAAACCTTATAGCCATTGTCGTGAGGTGGATTATGGCTCGCCGTCAGCACGATGCCTGCATGAGAACCCGTGTGACGAACAGCAAAGGAGAGTTCAGGAGTGGAACGAGGGGATTCGAAAAGAACCGCATCGCAACCCTGCTCAACTGCAAGCCGCGCCGTAAGCTCCGCAAATTCTCGTGAAAAATGACGTGTATCGTGCGCAATTGCTATCCGAGGAATCGCCTGTTGCGGCCCGGATGATAGCCACTCTTTTAAATATGCGATAAGTCCGAGTGTGGCACGAGTGACGTTCCCAGTGTTCATCGCATTCGTGCCAGTGCAAGGAAATTGCGGGCGGCCTAAAGGGGTGGGCGTGCCATTCTCTGCGGCCGTGACATGACGGCCGATCGTTCGCCCTCGCAGTCCCCCGGTGCCAAAGGCTAGAGTGCGAAAGAATCTGTCGTTTAATTCATCCCAAAGACCGCGATTTGCCAGTTCAGCGATACTCTCTCGGCAAACTGGTTGACAATCCTCGTCCAAAACGCGGCCGATGTTCTCCCGGCTCGTCTTAAGAAGCTTTCCGGCGAGCACTGCTTCATCAAGTTTTTTGTTCAGTTCATTCATTGGCACTTATCTCTTAATTCCTGAATTTTATTTCTGGGTTTTTGGGGATTTGCTGTCGGGCAAAATGTCACCTAATTAAGCAGGAATGAAAGCAGAGCACAAGGGCTCACCAGAAGGATTTCAACGGGTCTTCCATACACGCAAGCACTCCGAGCTGGCGCGTTTGACGTATGCGCGCCAACAGAGACGGCCGCTTGCGGACATCTCCGATGCGATCCGCCTGCTCGACGGCTCAGGTGACGGCTTCCCTGGGCTCTTTGTTGATCAATACGCCGATTGCTGGGTCGTTTCTACCTTCAATACGGTTTTCCCGGAATGGGTGCTCCAGGCCCCCGGGTGGCAAACCTGTTTTTGGCGAAAACTTTCCGTTGCACAAAAAATTCCTCCTCAGCTAATGGCTGACCATTCCGGAAGATTTACTGGAGGAAATTGTTCAGAAACCGAGTTGATGGTTCGCGAGCATTCTTTTCGGTATTTCGTTCGACCAGGCGCAAGCTACTCCTCAGGGCTATTTTTGGATCAACGTGGGAACAGAATGGAGCTTCTTAGGCGCATTACCGCCCAGGCAGTCCAGACAAAAACGGTTCAAAATGTGTTGAACACATTTTCCTACACCTGCTCTTTCTCAGTGGTTGCTGCCTCCGCTGGCGCTCTGACAACAAGTGTAGACCTCTCATCTGCAGCGCTTCAACGTGGGAGGGCTAACTTTCTGCTCAATAATCTGGATCCTTCGCGTGCAGAATTTTTTAAGGGCGACGTCTTCGAATGGCTTCCGCAATTCGTAAAGAAAAAGCGACGGTTCAATTTTATTATATTAGACCCGCCTACCTTTTCACGCGATGCCAACGGTCGCATTTTCAAGGTCGCCCGCGATTATCAGAAGCTTTTAGCTCTTGCATTGGATCTCAGCACCGAAGGAGGAACTATCCTGGCCTGCACAAATATGGCCTCTATTACCAACTCCGAATTTCGCGCTATGATCAATAAAGCATTGGCAAGTAAAAGGATGAGTGCCACACTTCACCCAGGTAAAGTGCCTTCTGATTTTACAGCACCGCCGCTCTTGAAAAGTTTCTGGATCGAACTTTAACCCGTCTTTCTGACACCCGTTCACCTGCGGCTGGTTCTTTCGCTTCGTGGCGGTGTTGCGCTTTTTCGTGCCTCAGGCGGCACGTTTCCATAGAGCCCTTCGTTTCTCTCCGCGTGCGCCTTGCCACGCCATTTCAGCGCCTTGTCACGAGAAGGGTAAGAAAAGCGGGTTTACCTCCTCCGCTTTGGTGCGCATAAAAACTCTCTTTCGACTTCCTGGAGTGATTGCCAAAGAGTATTTCCCAAAAGCGCACTCCGAGGCGACCCTTTCTGAATTACACATAAACGAACTAATTGCACCTATAAGACCTGCCGCCAACTCCGGTTAGCTCTTTGTAAAGAAGTTAGCAAAGCGAGCCGCTCTGAGCCGCAGCCAGCCGCAGGGCTTAAGCCTTAACTAAGCACCTATGCAAAGAAATAAAGACAAGAAAAATAAAAATATTCCTCTGCTTCTTCGCCACGTTACACAAGCAATAATGGAGGACAGGCTAGCCCAGCGAAATTGGCTCCGAAATATTCCCCTAAATAAAGAACTTCACCTCATGCCCCACTCTGGTGCCGGCGTTGTTGTGGTTGGGGATTTTTTTCGACACCGCATTTGTCGGAGAATCATTACTGGATGCTCTCTTGTGCTTTCAGGTGTGAAGCAGCTCTTTTGAAGCTTCGCGTTGCTTCTGATCTGGCCCTCTGGCCCAGTGGCCGGAGCAAGCGGAGGTATCTTCCAGATCGTAGAGGGAGCGGATGACGCTGCGTTAAACTCCTCCTATTCAAAGTTGCTTGCGGAGTCATTCAGAAAGTTTGACCTCCCCCCCCCATGCATCCTCTATCCCGTACCATCCCGAACCTTTTATGACTAGGCAAAAATCGCATGGCATGCTCTCGCTCTCTATAGTTTTGTATTCCCCACACCGTCAAAGAGGCTTCATTGTTCTACTGCGAAAAGGTAAACCCGGTCGCTGCCGTTAGTTATCTTACCAAATATGCCAACGCGCCGCCGAAACGCTTCTCTTTAAAGACGGACCAAACAGGGTAAACAATATCAGGCAAACAAAGCACTTGGAATCGGCTTTAGTGCTTTTATAAGTCCTGTAGCAAGGCTCATTTTCTTGAGACCAAATTGGCCCTCTGTGAGCGCTTTACCGACTGCGAAGCGACTGTAAAAAGCTTTCTTTTAGGAAAAGTTTTCACGCTCTATACAAAGCTAATTTCAGATAACCTCATCTCGACTCTTTTAAACCAAGCTCATCGGCTTTTGATCCTCTATCCTCTAGAGTATTGCCGTTGCCCTTTTTTCTTCGATGATCTCTGCTGGATCGAAGTCGGTATTCATCGATGTTTTAAAAAATTGCCCAGCGGGCGGCATTTTATCACATCGGCCGGTCATGATGCTCTTGTTGCGGAGCTTGAACCTCTTGGAAGCAAACCGATAACGAGTATGCTGGCTAATGGTACGCAAATCCGACAACGAGCCCCCAACGGGATTTCGTGGGGGCGGCCCGTCATATTCAATACTTCAACCCTCGCACATCGCTCCGTAATTCTCTGCGCATCTGTCAATCGACAACCCGAGAAACAGCACGAGCGCGAGAGAGGATGTGAACAGGGCTTTGAGGAGAAATAAATGCAGTCCGCCTGCTTATAGGGAGAGCAAAATGGCGGACTCGAGGTCGCTTACGCTACCTAGACCACGCAAAATGCTTCTGCCGGTTAAAAGCTATTATGCTGTTTTGGCTGTCTGCTTCACCCGGTGTTTGTTAACGAAATATTTCATTGTGTGATAAATCGTGGAGCGCAGATCATGCTTGCTGCGCCAATTCAAATGAGAGCGGGCCTTGTCAACATTTGGGATTCGGCGGTCACAATCTTCATAACCTTTCCCGTAAAACTCTTCGGCAGAAACGGAAATAATTTGAGGGTCAGGATCTCCGGGTTGTTTGAATTCTTCGTCAAAGATTTGTTTCATCAAACGCGCAAACTCAGCTATTGTGGTCTCGTTTTCAGGCGTGCCAATATTATAAATTTGTTTATCGCAGATGTTGTTGGGATTGTCTATAATCCTAACCATGCAATCCACGGCGTCATCAATGTAAGTGTAGGCGCGGTAATTTCTGCCGCCGTCCACGAGTTTCATAGGAGTTCCATAGAGCAGCGCGTTCATGAAGTGGCTGAAAACTCGCGGATTACCGCCACCTGCTTCGCTTGGTAAGTAGTCAATACGCGGCCCAATGAAGTTGAATGGCCGAATGATAGAATAATGAAAATCGTCCCTAATCCCGTAGGCGTGAAGCACTCTTTCGAGGAGTTGTTTTGCGCAAGCGTAAATCCAGCGGTGGTTTTTGACCGGCCCCATTATGAGTGGGGTTTCATCCTCAATGAATGGGATTGGATGGTCTCGGGAGTCAAGCCCGAATGCCTTGGCGGCAGTAATTCCGTAAACCTCACATGTTGAGAATTGAATCAGTCGTTTTTTGTGGCGCCGACATTGGTCGACCACCTTGAGATTCTGGGTGAAGTTGAGGTCGTAGACGCCCACTGGATCCTCCACGTAGAGAGAGGGGTTAGCAAACGCAACGAGATCCACAACCACATCACTTTCAGCAACCAACTTGTCCACCTCAGCTTCGTCCTTGGAGATGTCCAAGTGAAGATATTTCAAGGCGGAGTTGTGTGAGATTTCACTAATTTTTTCCTCTTGAATATCAATTGCGACAGTTTCGTGGATGCCATCTGCGAGCAAACGTTCCGCAAGATTGACTCCGATAAAACCTCCAGCACCGAGTAGTAGAACTTTCATGAGGTAAGCACTTTTGACACGGTGAGAGCAACGTCAACTTTTTTTTTGCCGCCGTTTTCGCAAGTCCCAGGTAAATAAACTGAATAAACTGAAAAATCTCTTACCAAAGGGAGAGAGACGACAAAAAGCGACGCAGGTCGGTCTACCGTGGCTGATTATCGCTGGTCGTCGTGCCGCGTGTTGGACTGACACAAACAAATTCGAGAGAGAGTTTAATCTAACTCTTCAACCATCAAAATGACAAAAGTCCACGATGATTCGCTCCGCCCAGTGTGGCCTCCAGGGCAAATTTTAAAACCGTAGAAAAACTGATATATAAAAGAACTTGTGACACGCATCTTACGAACCCACTCCCTGAAAATTAAGGTAGGCCAATCTCACAACAGGCAAGCTCACCCATAGTTGTGATATTGTTTATATAAAAAGCAGTATTTATGAAATTCTTAAATTGACTAAGTCCAAAATACTTATATGACACAGTTGCGATGAATATCGAATCAATCTCTGTTGAAAAACTTAAACGTGCGGTTGCTTTGAAAGAGCAAATTGTCGCTCTTGAAAATGAACTCAAAGCCATCTTAAGCGGAAGCGACTATGCACACCGTAGCGGTATGAGCTTAACCAGCGAAGCAAATCGCAAACCTGGTCGCAAAATTGGGGGGGCTGCTATAAGTGAAGAAGGTCGCCGTAGAATTGCCGAGGCGCAAAAGCTGCGGTGGGCAAAAATAAAGCGTTCTTCAAAGAACTCCACAAACACCCCGATCGGAGCAAGTGGGGCATTGTCAGCCTCAGCTAAAAGGGCCAAGACAATGAGCCCAGAGGTTCGCAGAAAAATTGCTGAAGCACTAAAAGCCCGCTGGGCCGAACGCAAAGCGGGCATCTGAGGCTTTATTGTTTAAAGTTTAATCTACTCGGATAGGGCGGCACGCGGCCCATGACCGCAGCCGCCCTTTATTTTACAGGCGTTATTTATCCAGAGTATAAAGACTCACGCCTTTCTTCAAGGACCACGCAAAACCTCCTTCAAGCAAATGTCTCTTCTCCACCTTCGATGGTTCAGCCAAACTCTACAAAAACAGGTTGAGACCCATATTATCAACCCGGATTGCGCACCGCCACCGTATCCAGTGCTCTATTTGTTGCATGGGCTCTCTGACGATAGCTCGAACTGGCTGCGATGGACACGCATAGAGCACTATGCCCAGCCTTTCCCTATGCTTATTGTCATGCCCGATGGTTTTAGAGGTTTCTACACCAATAACGAACAAGGAGCAGCATATGGTGATTATATGGTAAAAGAGCTTCCGGAGGTGATCGAACGTACTTTTAGGGTGCGTTCAAACCGAGCCTCGCGTGCGATCGGCGGGCTCTCGATGGGTGGCTACGGCGCACTTCGTCTTGCACTCGCCCACCCATATAAGTATTGCTCCGCTCATAGCCACTCTGGCGCACTCTCCTGGGGTCGAACGGCTCATTTTGAAGAACTCGCTGCACAGCCTCGGCACCCAGCTTGGTTTTTAGAGGAAATAAAAAGAGTTTTTGGCTCTCATCCAGATGGAACTGTCCATGATCTATTTGCACTCGCACAAAAAGCGAAAAACCGACGCCCGCTTCCAAAAATTCGCTTGGATTGTGGAAAGGATGATTTTCTTCTTCAGGCAAACAGATCTTTCTCAGCGACTTTAAAAGAATTAGAAATACCTCATGTTTACTTTGAGGCGGAGGGAGGGCACAATTGGGATTATTGGGATCAGCAAATTAAGGGGGCCTTGGAATTTCATGCACGATGTCTTAAGGCGACAACAGGTCAGCCGAATCGCTGAGACTGAGAGTGTTTTTTCCATTTGCTTGAGCCAACATCTAATTGATAAAGACCATCCGCCAACAGAGCCGCACAATTTGATAACGGCTAGCGCGCAACTTGGTCAAGTGCAGATCAATCCAGAAGCAGTAGAATTGCAAAACACATCGCGAAGCGCGGAGTTTCTGTTTGGGTTTTCTGAAAAGAGATCCAGACAAGTTCGAGACACCTTCTTCACTTTGCGACGAACATAGGTTCCTCGTCGCCGTTCCGAACGTGATCAATACCATATTTGGATAGACAGGCTAGACCACCTATTTCTGGTGCTTAACAGGCACAAAAACACAAGATACACTACTTAACTAGCGGTTCTCCGCAGTTCACAAAAGTCGATATCTCAAAAGAGGCCCCGATCTAAAGCCCAAACTCCAGGTGGTTGCCTTATCTCTTTGAGTAGGCTAAGCAGCTGTTCGAGGTGAGAATAAACTCTTTTTTTATCTAAAAGCGGAAGTTGGGAATACGATAACCGAATTGCCGGAAATAACACATCCGAATTTTTAGCCAGATTTGTTCAAATACCAGATCCACCAACTTCAGCACCATATCTCATAAAGAGTGTTGCAGTTGCACCGAGATATAAAACCTTTGTTTACTATTGGTGCTTGCCAGAGGGTGAGATCTTTTTATTTGAACCTTTTGCCGACCGCAGCAACTTTCGGATGGGAGCAAGCGGCACTTTAACCTGTGTTGCTACTTCAGATCTAAAAAATGAAAATCGTAAGGTTCCTTCAAGAGAAACCCAAGACAGCCAAAGGCACTCTGCCAGTTCCCGAAATTGGAGAGTTGATGTCTGACGGTAAAGTTCGTCGGCTGGAGGGTTCGGTCCTCGATGGGCCGACAGTTCTTCAACCTGTCGGCGATATCCTCACACCTGCACGCCTTCTCGCGCCGATCATCCCTGTTCAGATTTGGTGTCTTGGCCTTAATTATAGACGGCATGCTGAAGAAACAGGGGCAAAACTCCCCGAACATCCTGTTATTTTCGCCAAAGGAATCAATGCCATTCAGGATCCGGGTGCGCCCATCGTCCTTCCGCGTCATCTTCCAAGCGAAGAGGTGGACTACGAGTGTGAGTTAGCCGTTGTGATCGGTCGGACCGGCAAGAATATAGCCCGAAAGGATGCGCTGGATTATGTGCTGGGATATACCTGCGCTAACGATGTCAGTGCCCGCGACTGGCAGATTCGTCGCAGCGGCAAACAATGGTGCCGGGCTAAATCTTTCGATACCTTCTGCCCACTTGGCCCATACCTAGTCACCAAAGACGAAATTCCTGATCCGAACAAACTCGCCATACGCACTCGGCTCAACGGCGAAATTGTGCAGGAAGCCCGCACAGACGACATGATCTTCGACATACCTTCAATCATCGAGTTCCTTAGTGGCAGCTCAACGCTGTATGCCGGCACCGTTATTCTCACTGGCACGCCACACGGTGTCGGTATGGCGCGCAATCCGCCACGCTGGCTCAAACCCGGCGACGTTGTTGTGATCGAAATTGAAAAGATCGGTTCACTCGTAAATCCTGTTGAACTCGAGCACTGAGCCATTGGAAAATCTATAAGAAACTGATATAGGCTGATCTGTGGAATTCAAAGATTACTACAGCATTCTTGGCGTGCCGAAGACCGCTTCCCGGGAGGAAATCCGCACTGCTTACCGAAGCTTGGCCCGCAAATACCATCCCGACGTGGCGCAAGACAAATTGACTGCGGAGGCGAAATTCAAGGAAATCAACGAAGCCTACGAAGTGCTGGGCGATCCTGCTAAACGCTCTCAATACGACGAGATCAGTGCAAGATGGAAGGGTGGCGGATCTTTCCGCAGTTCAACACGTGCTGGGCGAACTACAAGAGGGGAAAGTCCAGGAGGTTTTAGCTTTGAAGAGTTTGACTTTGGAGGTTCCACTGGTTTTAGTTCGTTTTTTGAGCAGTTCTTCGGTCGCGGCTCGGAGGGTTTTGGGTCGTTTTTCGGGGCGGAACAAACGAGCCCGCCGACGCATGCCACACAGGCCGATCTGATGGTCAGTATGTCCGAGGCTATTCATGGAGCCCAAAAAAGCATTACGGTTCGGGCTCCTGGTGGCGCATCCAAATCTTTTAACGTCAAACTGCCGCCGGGCATTTACGACGGTCAACAAATCCGTCTCGCAGGCCAGGGACCTCGCGGAGGCGATCTCCTTCTCATTGCTCGAATTGGGCCACATCCTGAATTTCGTCGTGAAGGCGAAGATCTTGTTGCTGAAGTGGACATCCCTGCTTGGATGGCAGTGCTCGGTGGCACGGTAACCATAGAAACACTTGATGGACGGCGTCGGCTTACCATCCCGCCAGGCACATCGAGCGGCAAACGTTTCCGGTTTCCCGGTCATGGCCTGCCTAAACGCTCTGGCGGTCGTGGAGACTTGCACGCGAGAATCGAATTGGTCGTCCCGCAGAACCCCGATGCCGAAGAGCGGGCTCTCTGGGAGAGGCTTTCCCGACTGGATAACCGTTAATCCGAATTAGAGGTGCTCTTCAAACGGCCACGAATTGAGCAGCCCTGTGTCCCTCACTTGAAACCCGCACAGGGTTGAGCGATAAAAAATCCACAAAACCCGCTCCTAATGTCCAGTCACCCCGGCTATCTCCCCGTCCTTCTTTGGAGTATCGTCATCGGCACCAGTTTCTGGGGTTGGGGTGAAGCCCTGCGTCGATTACTCAATCGGAAAGAGTTTGAGGATCTCGGCTGGGGGCTCACGATGGCATGGGGTATGGCTGTAACGCTCGCTTTTGGTGGGCTATTGATGGCTTTCTCGGCGGCCAAAGCGCCCGTTCTCACGATGGTGGTGTTGGCTGGTGCAGCCCTGGCCGGCGGGCTTGCGCTTTCCGCCAAAAACTCCACCCACTCTAAAACGACGCGGCAAAGCGATGTGAGTTTAAGCCGCGCAGCGACAAAGAAATCCAATGTCAAAAAAGCGTGGCGCCATTTTGACGGCGCGAACATCACTGTTTTGATCATTCTCAGCCTGCTTGCCGCTCTGGCTTTTTCCTCCTCCATTGCCTGGCCCGCGCAGATTGATCCGAATGACGATGTGGTATGCTATCTTTTCTTTCCTGAACGGATTCTCCAAACTGGCAGCCTTATTGAGCCCTTTAATGTGCGACGGCTTGGAACATTTGGCGGGCAATCGCTTTTACAGGCTCTTGTCATGGTCGTTGGAGCAGAGCGATCTGGCCATGTCCCGGACCGGGGGTTCGGTATGCTGATGATCTTTGGGATGTTGCTTCGCCTCACACGCGGAATGCCAGCCACAGCCGCGCTCTTCCGGTTGCTTTTGGTTGGAAGTGTTTTTTTTATAAGTGTCCCGCGCATTAACACAAGTAGCTCGCTGGGAGGGGCTTCTGTTCTTTTGGCTTTGTTAATGACTTTTGACAGGATTGGGAAAATGCCCCCGATTCAAATGAGAGTTCTTCTGCCGTCGGCGCTGTTGATCGCGGCGGCGGGAAGTCTGCGCCCCACTTTTCTTCTCTGCGCAGTCGCCATCACCACAATCTCACTCACACTTCCCACACTCTTGCACGTTTTAAAGATAACAAGAACCGCAGCGCCAGGAGGGTTTCTTGCCGTAAAGACACTAGGTTTTATAGGGGTCCTTTCCTTCGTCGCTCTTGCGCCATGGATGTTTGTCCTATGGCAGTCAAACGCCACCCCGATGTATCCACCGTTCGGAGGCACGTTGAACCCTGCATTTGGCGTTCTCGGCAGCAAAAACGGACCGTTGCAGGATGTCGCTCACGCTACGGGATTTCTCTTCAGACCCGAGGTGCTGGCGTTATTGTTCTGTTATGTTTTTGCATGGTTTGTCGAGCGCAAAGATCTTGCTCTGGCAGCGGTTTTATCTGCAGTTTGTGTGGCGTGGTTTACTTCTTATAAGTTTGGCGTTACTGTCATTTTCGAAAGCTATCGATACACGTTTCCGATGCTTTTTCCTATTGCCATCTGGATCTTAACCTCATATCTCGGCAGTCGATTTAATTCTCCAGATAGTCCACTCAAAAAATATGCGGCCACACTTGCGCTTGCGCTTCTTGTGGCTGTAAATCTACCCAACGCTGGCAATGAGCTGACATTAATGGCTGAGAGCCTGCCGCAACAGGCTGTTTCCTCAACGCAACGACTGGTCACCCCGATCATCACCAAAGGTGTGACAGAACTTCAGGAGAAAACGGAACCCGGAGCAGTTATTTTTGCTGCTATCGACACCCCCTACGCTCTTAACTTTAACAGAAACAAAATTTTTACTGCTGATGTGGCCGGTGCGTGTTCTATTGGCCCGTGGCCCCTGGAGAAAGGCCCTGATGCTCTTAAAAACTATCTCCGCTCCGTTGGGGTGGATTACCTGCTTGTTGTGGATTTTGAGAATGCGATGCTTCTTTACACCCGCCGACATTGGAAAGAGCATCAGCGTCCCGAATGGTTCTTTAAAGAAGTTTGGGGGCGGTACATGATCGACTTTATGGACTCTGTTGATGCGCTTGCGCTCAGCGAGCGTGTTGTGGGACGGGCTGCGAATCTGCGGCTTATCAAATTAACTTCATCGCAGTAAGGTGTCTTATGAAAATTTCTCTCTTTATCCCCACGCTTAATGAAAGGAAAAGTATGGAGACCATTATGCCGAAGGTGGATCATTCTCTTTTTTGTCAAGTTATGGTTTCCGATGGAAACTCAAAAGATGGCACGGCAGATTATGCTAAGTCACTTGGCTATGATGTGCATATCCAGCGGCAGAAAGGGATTCGGTTTGCCTACATCGAGGCGTGGCCGATGCTCAGAGGCGATGCGGTGATCACGTTCAGCCCCGATGGAAACTGCCCTCCGGAGGATCTGTCGAGGCTCATCGCCAAATTCCAGGACGGTTATGATATGGTTATTGCCTCCCGATATTTGCCTCCGGCCAAGAGCGAGGATGACAGTCTTGTCACAGGCTTTGGCAACTGGCTTTTCACTCGCACTGTTAATCTCTTGCATGGTGGCCGTTACACCGATGCCATGACGATTTTCCGTATTTACCGAACGTCTCTGTTCAACCAACTCGGTCTGGATCAGGAAAAAGCTTATGCGCTGCCTGAGTGGCTCTTTTGCACACGCATGGGGATCGAGCCGCTGCTCTCTGTTCGGGCGGCCCGCGCCAAGTGCAAAGTGTCCGAGATTCCTTCGGATGAACCTGCTCGCATCGCAGGTGACGCCAAAGTTCAGGTTCTCCGTTGGGGAGCGGCGTACTACACCCAGTTCTGGCTGGAACTCGGCTGGAGGCCGCCGAAAACCTAATCCCCCAACAATTTCCGTTTCAGGCGTATAGCGGCCATGCTTTCAACATTCTGACGCTCCAGCGATCCGAATTTCTTTTCCACGAGTTCGAGGAAAGGTTGGTGCGTAAAATATGTCTTCCAGGCTTCGTCCCGAAACCGCAGCACATCGGCAGCGGAAAGATGCTTGGTGGGCAGCGGTTGGCTTTCATACGAGAGAAATGCATACCCTTCGTAGGAAGAGGGCAATGCCCAACCCTTGGCCTTGGCTTCGTAATAGAGCGGGCTTCCTGGCAACGCTTGACAAGGATACATGTTAGCCATCTCTGTGCAAAGCTCAAGCGCAAGGTCGAGAGTCTGCTGCATGGTCTCAAAGTTGTCGTCAGGAAAGCCAAAGATGTAGTTTGAAATCACATTCATCCCCAATTCGCGGGTTGAAGCAACGATTTGTCGGATGTTAACATCCTTGAAGCTGCCTTTAGAGACTTCCTGCCTTACCATCTGGCTGCCAGCCTCGATGCCAAGCGCAAGCCACCCGATGCCGGCCTTGAGGAAGGTCTCAAGAAATTGTGGGCGGACGGTATCCACGCGCGAGTAGGCCCACATCCGGAGTCCAAGATCTCGTTCGGCCAGACTTTCAACCAACGGACCGTAGTAATTTTTGTTGAGGAAAAACATCTCGTCAGAGATGCGGATGGTCTTAACACCCATTTCGGCGAGTTTTTCAAACTCTGAGAGCATCAATTCTGGTGACCAGAAGCGCATGTTAGGCGAGTGGGCGGAGGCGACGCCTTCTGCATTGTCCACGCGGTTGACGATGTTGATCATGCAGAAGTCGCATTTGAACTTGCAACCTAGGGAGGTGTAAACAGCGGCAAAAGGCGTGCGTTTTTCATGGGAAAATTCCGCATGCCAGAAGTGAGACCTGTAAAGGTCGAGCGGCCTTTCCTTGTAAGGCAACAAATCCCATGCGTAGCCTGGCATGTCGGCATCCATGCGCTCTTGCGGGACAACGCGCTGAGGTTCATTAAGAACCGGCCGTCCTCCGTGTTTGTGGCCGATCCCTTTGATTTTTGGTAAATCATCAGCAAGGTCGCTGGCCAGCAAATCGTGAAGAGCGTAAACCCCTTCATTGAGCAGAACAATGTCAACGTAGGGTAGGGAGAGTACTTCCATGGGGAGAGCGCTCGTATGTGAGCCTACGAAACAGATCGGAATTTCTGGATGACTCTCTTTTAAAAACCTGGCGCATTCAGTGTTTCCGATCATGTTCGTCGTGCCAGAGTTTGGGTTCTGACCGTAAATAACGAAGCAAACCAGACGAGGCTTGATTTCTCCTGCACGGGCCACCGTTTGCTCGTGGGTGAGTCGCTCTGCCGTCGCATCCAGAATAGCGACGCCGTAACCTTTCGCTCGACAGCTTTGCGCCAGGAGTAGACTCCATGTGGGAGGCTCAATTGCGGCAAAAGTCTTTGCCAACTCTTGATAAGCGGCAGCGGACGAGTCGGCATTAATGAAAAGAACATCGAGCGGGCGCATGGTCAGAGGGAGTTTTTTACTTTTCGTTGTAATAATCACCCCATTCGACAATTAGGGTGCTGCGGCCGTCGTCCCTGAGCAGGGCTTTCTGGTAGGCCGGAAAGATTTGATCCGGTTCATCCACACGGATGACTTCCACCGTTGAACACATCAGACGGAACGCTTCGGTGAAATCTCCGATGTGTTGGTGCTGGGGATGAAGCGGGCGAACTGAGCCAATTCCCGTGCGAATAATGGCTTTTGCATGGATCCGCCCGTTGGACATTACTGAAAGCTTGTCGAGGTGGTTTACAAGTTGGTTTACCGCAAGGAGAAGAAAGTTCCAGCGCGGATAGATTGAGACGGGAATTTGACCTTGCAGAGCGAGTCCTATTGTCATGCCCATTTGCATTTCTTCGGCAACAGGGAGCTCAATTCGGCGCTCAAGAGGGATATCTTTGACAGTATTGCTCATGGCTGTTCCAGGAACCTCAACCGCTTGACCTATAAAAACTGTGCGCGGATCTTCAGCCAACCATTCCATACTGCGTTTTAATTGCTCAAAATAATTCATAGAGGCTAAAGTCTAAAATTGCACACGAATACCCGCTCCGGCATGCGGATATTTGGATTGGTATTTATAGTGAATCACATCCTCCGCAGATGACTCCTTTTCCCACCAATGCGCCTCGATGCCCCATGCTTTCTTGGTGTCTGTGCAGACTGACTTGCCGTTGTCTTCAATAATCCAGGTAATTGGAAGCTGCTGATTTCTGCAATATTTAACGCATTCATGAGCAATCCCCGTTTCAGCGGTCATTTCACCCATAAAACAATACACCCGGGCATCTTCACCTGTGCGACAAATGCCTAGGGCAATGCCGGTGGCAATCGGTAGAACTCCTCCGACGATCGCAGAGCTAAAAATCCGGTATTCTGGAAAGCAAAGGGAGATAGAGCGCCCTGCCATAATTTCACTCTTCAGCAGGTCCGGCGGCACTCCTTTAAGAAGGCATTGGTAGTGGCTGCGCCACGAACAAAGAACCCAGTCCTGGGGCCGAATTCTGCGAAAAACGCTGATAATTTCCTCTTCATTGCCAAAATAAAGGTGGATCGGGGCACGAATCTTACCCGCATTGAATTCACGTGCGATCTCTTCCTCGAAGGCAATAAGTTGGGAGACTGTTAGAGTATTCATAAGAACGTGATTTCTTTAAACGACCCATCGCTATGTAACGCTGGTTTTTTCTCATCGGCGCAAAGAGCTTTGCAGGGTTCCATCCATTTATTTCGCTCGCCAAAAACAGAGAGAGTTTTTCCTGAAATGAGAGAGTCGGTTAAAAGATTCACGATTAGACTCTCCGCTTAAAAATATACGCCGGTTCTTTTCGAGAACTGGGCAGGATTAATATCGCATTCCCCTTGCACCAGAGGCTCTGGAGGGAAGTTATCTGAAATCACATCACATAAGTTTCCTTCATCGCGCCCAGCCCCACGCCGCAGAGGAAAGGGCCTCTCCTTGGCAAGATGCCTCATCTCGGAAAAAAAAATTATATAAACCTCGACCCAATCGGCTGAGAGTGTGTCGCTCATGAGCGAAAAGTTAGAGTGAGATTATAGCGCGTTGAGCATCACGCACAATCTGTCAATTTTCTCGGGTTCGAGGTCAGGATAGTTCCCGATGTAAAATCCGTAAAAATGGATGTGCTCAACCTGCGGGTAGTTTTTGAATTCTTCGCCGAATATTCGGCGAAGATAAGGTTGCCGGAGTTGGTTCCCCCCACCTGATGTGCCACGTCTGAATTCCACACCTGCGGCAGTCATCATCTCAATACACCTATCTCGCAAGGCATCGTTCGCTTCATGAAGCACCAGAGTGAACGCATAGTTGCTGCTACCGTCAACTGCAAAATCAGTGCGGAATTTTTTGGGGTCCAAACCATTTAGGAATCTTATCAAATTCCGAGTGCGAATGATGTTGTTCGCATCGAGACGACTGAGCTGCGAACGCCCAATCACCGCATTGATTTCGGTGGAGCGCATGTTATGTGCCGGGTATGCAAAAATGAATGTGGGAGTTAAATCTGGATAGGCATCCGCATAGCCACGTTTAAAGGCCTCATTACGCGACTCCCGCACCATGCCGTGTGAGCGCAAGACACGACAGACCTCTATAAATTCGTCGTCATTACTGCAAATCATCCCACCCTCAATCGTGCTCATATGATGGGCATAGTAGAAGGAGAAATTCGATGCCCAGCCGAAGGTGCCGCACTTTCGATCTTTAAACTTTGCTCCGTGCGACTCGCAAACATCCTCGATGAGCGGGATGCCGCGTTCGGCACAGGCCTCGAGCAACTGGTCATCAAGGGCGTTGTAACCCAAGATATGGGTGAGGAACACCGCACGGGTGTTTGCGGACATTTTGCGGATGACCTCAGCGCTATCCATTCCGATTGTGCGAGGATTGATGTCTGCAAAAACCGGTTTGAAGCCCGCGTGCAGGACACTGGCAATATCAGACACCCACGTTAACGGAGGCACAATGACCTCACCAGAACCGCGTAACTCTCGCAAGGCCAGCATTGTAATATCGTTAGCAGACGACCCGGAGTTTACAAAAAGACTGTGCCGAACCCCTAACCACGCAGACCACTCCTGCTCGAAAGCAGCGACATTTTTAGATTGCGTAAGGATCGGATCTTCCTGTTGCAAAAACGTGATCACCGCATCCAAATCCGAGCGTGTGATGTTATTGCGCATGAGAGGCCAGTCGAGTTGGGGAAAAGAATTCATCTGACTGAGGGCTTAGTTCATTTCTTTTATGCGGCGTGGCATCTAAAATGTCATTTTACAAATTACAAATAGATACTCCCGTATAACGAACGATCATCTCTGGTTTCTCCCAAAAACAAACTCCGCTTGTTCGTAGTCTTGCTCGGGATCATAGAAAATGATCTGACTTCCGGCGGGCTCAAAATCAAACGGCACATGCAACAGCGATGAAAGAGCTGCTCTGACGGAGCCGTGCCGCTCAGGAGGGGCAAAGATCAAAAGAAAACCGCCCCCGCCAGCCCCCAGAAGTTTACCGCCTAAGGCCCCAGCTGTTTTGGCTGCTTCATAGGCCTCGTCAATCGTCGAATTTGTAACGACCTCGCTAAGCGCCCGCTTCCGCTGCCATGCCTCGTCAAGGAGGCGACCGAAATCCTCTAGATTGCCATTCGCAAGTATACCCAACGCCTCGTCAACCATCTCAATAAATCGTCGAATTGAGTTCTCCTTAGCCGGAATAGATGCGACGATCTTTTCCGCAATCTCACTCGAAAGACGGGAAAGTCCGGTGAAGAATAGTAGAAGATGCGATTTAAACTGAACCAGACGTTCGGGAGGAAGGTAAACTGGCTCAACCGCAAACAGGCCGTCAGGGCGGAATCTAATCGCATTGAAGCCACCAAAAGCGGCGGCAATTTGATCCTGTGAGCCTACTGTTTCCTTCAGCACATTCTGTTCAAGATGAATCGCCTCGCGCGCTAAAACCTCGCGACTCGCCATTCGCCCCTCAAGCGCATGAAGCACATGCAGCAGGCCAACCGCGAACGAGGAACTTGATCCCATGCCGCTGCGCGCCGGCAAATCGCCGTCATGATGAATCTCAAGCCCACGCTCTATACCCATCATCTGAAGTGCTCCGCGCACAGCAGGGTGCTGGATTTCCGTCGCCGCTTGGGTCATTTCGATCTTCGAGTAAAGAATACGAAATTTATGTTCGAAAAATGGCGGCAAATAACGACAGGTCAGATAGCAGAATTTATCTATCGCGGTCGAGAGCACCGCTCCACCGTAGCGCAAATACCAGACAGGATAATCGGAGCCTCCTCCGAAAAACGAGATTCTGAAGGGCGTTCTAGAGATGATCATGATGCCGGTGGCGCGTTTACCCTTCGCGGGTCAACTTCGCAAGTTATTTTGGCGTTGTTTAGTAAAATGGCAAACGCCGTCGCGAAAAACGGAATACCCGCACCTGCCGCAGAGAGGAGCAAATTGCTAAGGTTGAAAAACGGAAGATGAAAACGAAATTCAACAATCTTCTCCCTGGCAGAGATTCTGCCTCTCCGGTCAAAAAGGTCGACTTGTCTGGGATCGTCTCTAATTGCGAGTTCAAAAGCGGGTTTTGTCACGCCCGCTTTGAACACGGAAAAGCAGGCCAAAGGGTGTCTGTACGGGTGGTGGCGCAGCCCCGATTTGCGCGAGGAAGGCCTCGACGGCCTGCCTGAATTCGGTATTGAGAAAAGTGCCGCCAACAAGAACTCCACCCAGTTCTTCTGCCTCCTCAAAGCGGCCAAGTGCCTCATCGAGCTGACGACACGGAAAAGGAATCCACGGAGCTGTTGGAAAAGCGATTCCTTTGCGCTCAGCATAATATAGAATGGCCGGGTTCCAATCGTGACCAAGCACCAACAGCGTTCTACCGGGTAGCACAGTTTTCTGTGCTGGTTCGATAAACGCCTTCGCTAGGCTCGCTTGCGAAGGCAGATTTTGCAGGATCGGAAAATAAATGCGTCGCCACTGCGCGAACCCACTAAGAATTAGCGTTAAAACGACTGTGAGGGTAACGGCCGATCTCGCAAGCCAGACCGAAGCAACGTTTTTTTTATCTCCCCCAAGCGGGACTTTCGGGAACGACAAAAGACGCCCTGCCACATCTCCCGCAGCGAGCAAAAGCCAGACTCCGTTCGCCATCCAGTAATAACTGTGCTCGAAATAAAGGTTTGTAAAAACCAAGGGGCCAGCTGCAAAAACGGCCAGGAAAATAAGCGGCACTAGCCGCCTGCCACGTGCAAAAACCAGGGAAATCATCAGAACGGCAGGGAGGAAAATGCTCCCAACAAGAGGCGCTTCAGGAGTAAGCTGGCTGGCAATGTGCCGACCAATTCCTTGCCAGGTAGCCGGGTCAAGTTTCTGTTCCAGCGTGCCGTAATTCCAGCGTTTTTGGTTTTCGGAGTTTGCGATGATAAGTTCCCGCGCAAATATGTTTTTGCTTTTTATCTTATCGGCAAAGTCTAACCACATTTTCCCGACAATAAAACATAGAGCAAGCGAGACGGCACAAAGGAGGGCAACCATCCACAGACGCAGCTTGGGCCCGCGCAGCGATGCAAGCGGATTTCTCACTGCCGACAATAGATTCTCCCGCCCAATCAGATAGAAGATGAGAAGGAGTGAAGCCCCAGCCGCAATGGCCCAGGTTGTGGCCTTACAGGTAATCGCCAATAGCCCAAACAAAAACGCGACGGCAGCATCCCAGGGGGATTGATGCCGGAGGGCTCTTGTGAGAAAAGCGGTCATTCCAAGGACCAAAAATAACCCTGTGCTCTCGATCAGAAACGCATTGCTCCAGAATAAATAGAGCGGGCTGGAGAGGATTAAACACCACGAGACCCAAACACCGGCCCAAGGGGTGCCTAACGCGCGCATCAGCAACGTTATTGGCCACAGACATGCCAGGAGGAAAAAAACGGAGACAAACCGCCCCGCTGCATCCAAAGGCATACCCGTAAGTGTGTGCCACCGTGCCACTAGCCATTGATAATACGGAACTTCCATCGGAATTTCCCATGGCTTGCCAAGAACAGGCGTTATGTAGCGTAGAAACATTTCCGGATGACGCACCATGTAATATGAAGAAATGGCCGTCTGCGTCTGGCGGAATGCGTGCGGGCCGAGGAGAGGCTTATCCCATCCATAGGTCAGACAGGCAAAAGCTGCCGTTACGACCAAGACCAAGCCCAAGGCAGCGCCCGCCCACAACCACAACCGGAACTTGCGCACCGAAGACATCTTGCAAGAGCCAGTCTTGTGTTCCATGGCGGTCATGAGAGAGCGCAACGCCTTATTGCGAGCCTCTGCGCATCTCCCACGCTCGCGCAGTAGAACAGACGCATGCCGTTAAGCTGGTTGGCGGTGAACCCCTCAGAAAACCTACCGAAGGCAACCTGCGCAATCACTTTGTTTAAGGCTGTATACCTCTTGTGAAAGCTGGGTTCCGCGAAAGAACAAAGTTTTGAGAGGATGCTTAAGCAGGGCAAAATGACACATCGGAGACTAGCCATAAATAAATTTTTTCAGGATAACGACCACGGTGCAACGGAAAAATGCCGACGCTTTCAGGGTGGGGGCAGAGCACAGAACACAGCAGTTCCCATTTGCCCATGTTGTATTCTTGTGAAGGGCTGGGAATATTTGCACGAATCGTTCGCAGGGCAGTCTTGACAGAGGCCGTTGCCCTCTCTGGTTACACACTGATGAGTAGCATAATTCCTTCCTGTATATCCCCACAAAAAGATAAAAGCCAATTGAGCAGCTCTCGTAGATGTTCACTTTAGCAACCTGCCCCAGAAACTTCTCCATTCTGTGGCACGAAAAATTCGCAGGACACTCTTTGACGCGTTTGGTCGTGCTTGCTCTAAGAGAATCGAGGTGGGGATGTCCAAACGTCGCCTGCAAAATCGTCGATCTGGACTTACGACGCCTTTCCCGCGACTTGAACATGCAGTGAGCCTACGAGTTTTTGGTTGTGGAAAGTTTCGTCATAGTAGGCGTTACCGCGGCAGGTGCTATCGCGCCTGCGGCTTTTATGCTGGGGAAGTTTGCTGTGGTTTTTCGCCTGACTCATGCCAGCACGAAATCGCCCGCAGCCAAACTTTGTCTGCGAAAAATGCTTCCGACGGCCGCACTCTGTCTGTTATCAATGGCCCAGCAAAAACTAGTCGTGACACATCCAAAACTGCTCAGGTAGAAGCCCAAAGGCGGGCGGCAGGGGGGGCTTGGCAGCAACATTTGGCCCGTGTCAGGTGCGCGGCCAGCATCTCGGGGTGCCGCCCGTAGCATTCAACTTGCGCCCCTGCGGAGGTGCGCATTGTTGTTATGGTGCAGAGCACTCCAGCAATCGACCGAAGTGGGTTTAGCTCAAAAAGTGAACCTCGCCAAAGACGAGATCACTCCCGCGCATGCTTTTGAGCGTCCAGCCCAAGGGATGGCATTTGGACTAGCCTGCGATGAGTTTTTTGGCCTCGTCGAGCGTGGGGACTTTGCCGGAGGATTTGACGACGCCGTTGACGACGAGCGCGGGCGTGATCATGACGCCGAAGTCGGCGAAGCGCATCATGTCGGTGACTTTCTCGACTTCGTAGGTGAGGCCGAGTTCGTCGGCGGCTTTTTTAGCGACTTCGGTGAGGGCATTGCATTTGGCGCAGCCGGTTCCAAGGATTTGCAGTTTTGTCATAGGTTTTCAGTTTGTTGTTTTTGGAAGCGGGAGGTGAGTTGTCTCGTGGGCAGGTTCCCGCAACCGCTGCCCGGAGAAAAGGGAATAAAAGACAGGGACAAGGAAAATGGCGACGGCCACTTCGGCAAGCAGGCCGCCAATGGCGGCGCAGGCCATCGGGCGCATGAGTTCGCCGCCTTCTTCCCACGCGAAAGCCAGGGGCATAAACCCGAGCACGACAGGCAGGGTGGTCATGAGGCGCGGGCGGAGGCGCACGACAGCGGCCTCAAGAGTGGCGGAGATTTTTTCCATGCCCTCGGCGCGCAGCCGCTCCGCGGTCTCGACGAGCAGGACGGCGTCGTTGGCATTGGCCGCCAAAACGACCAGCACCCCCACGATCACCGTCACCCCGAAGGGCTGGCCGGTGAGATAAAGCCCGTAGCCGACACCGGCCAAGCAGAAGGGCGCGGCCACAAGGACGACAAACGGAAGCCGCAGGCTGTTGAATTGCACGGCGAGAATGATGAAGGAGAAAAACAGGGCCAGTGCCAGAATCTCACGCACGGTGCCCTGCATTTCCCCCATTTGCTTGGCTTTGCCGCCGATGGTGTAGGAATACCCGGCCGGCCAGTCGAGCCCGGCAAGCACGTCCGCGACTTCGCGGTTGGCATTGCCGAGCGAAATTTTCTGGGCGTCCACCCGCACGATGACCTGCTTGACCTGGTTCTGTCGCAGGATTTCGACGGGGCCGGTCGAGGGTTCGACCTTGGCTAGCGTGCCGAGGCGGGCGAATCCTCCACCTGGCAGGGCCAGTGAAAAATTCTCGACATCGCTACGCGAGCGAATGTCGCGTTCGGGCACCAACACGCGGACGTCGTAGAGTTCGTTGCCCTCGCGATAGCGCGTCGGCACATCGCCGCCGATGTAGCCGCGCAGCGCCGCCGCCACCGCGCTGACCGACAGCCCGGCATCCGCCGCGCGCTCGCGGTCCACGGTTACCTGAAACTCGGGCTTGGTGAAATCCAAGGAGACATACACGTTGGTCAGTCCCGGACGTTTCTCAAGCGCGGCCGCCACCGAGCGGGCCTGGTCGAAGAGCGTGGCGAGGTCGGGGCCCTTGATTTCCACTTCGATATCCGATTGGCCGAGTGTGCGGATGCCGCGCATTTTCGCCAGTGCGGGCATGATGCGCGCGCCGGGGGCGCTGATCTGTGTCACCTTCGGGCGCAGCTCAGCAAGGAATTGCGAAGTGGTGAGCTTGCGCTGCGAACGCGGAACCAATTCGATGTCCACCTGAGCCTCGTTGCCGATTTTGTTGGTGTAAAGTCCACGCACCGCGCCGCCCGTGAGGGCAAAGACGTTGCGCACGCGCGGGTCGTCCTGCACCAGTGCCTCGATGCGGCGAATGACCTCATCCATTTCGGCCAAGGGCACGCCGGCGGGCATGCGCACTTTTACGATGATGCGCCCATCATCCACCGCAGGAAAAAATTCCGCGCCCGAGCGCACAAAGGCCAGCACGCCACTGGCCAGGATTACCGCAAAAAAGAAAATCACAAGCAGCCGGTGCCGCAGGCAAAACCCAACCGCCGGACGGTAGAGGGCTTGCATAGCCCGGTTGAGCCGTTGGTCGAAAGGCTCGCGGGTGGCGGATTTTTGATTCGCGCCGGGGCGAAGGAGCCACGCTGCCAGCGTCGGGGTGAGAGTGAGCGCGCCGAGCGAGCTGAGTACCACCACACTCAGGATCACTAAAACCAACTCGCGGAAAAGCAGCGGCACCATCCCCTGCACCAGGAGAAACGGAACGAAGAGCGCCACAAAGGCCAGCCCGGCTGCGACCACTGCCGGGGCGACTTCGCGGGTGAATTCAATAGCGACATCCCCCGGTGGTAGGTGCGGATCTTTGCGCATTCGGCGGGCAATATTTTCGAGCACAATCGTCGAGGGATCGAGCAGCACGCTGATGGCCACAATCAGCCCGCCGAGCGAGAGGATGTTCAGCGAAAACCCCGCCATTCGCATGACGAAGAAATTCGCCAGCACGGTAATTGGCAACGCCACGACGATGATGAAGACAATGCGCGGATTGCCGAGGAAAAGGAAAAATCCGAGAATGACGAGGAGGGCGGCTTCGATTGCGGTGCTGCGCACCCCTTTGATCGCGCCGATGATGTAGTCGGCCTGATTTTGGACGAGGTGGAAGGCCACGCCGGCGGGAAACGAAGGCTGGAGCGAGCGCAGGGTTTCTTCGACCGAACGCACGGTGAGGATCGTGTTGGCATCGGCCTGTTTGATGATATTCACCTTCACCGCCGGGCGACCTCGATAGCGCGTGAGCAATCGGACTTCCTCGTGCGAGTCCTCGACCCGCGCGATGTCGCCGAGCCGGATGCGGTCAGCTCCTTTGCGCAGGAGGGTGATACCCCGGATTTCGTCGAGATGGCGATACTCGCCGAGCGTGCGCACGATGGTTTCCTGGTGCGGGCCGGTCACGCGTCCCCCGAGACGTTGCACATTTTCTTCGAGGAGACGGCGCTCGATGGCATCGAGCGAGAGGCCGTATTTTTCGAGGGATTCCGGGCGGATGAGGATGCGGATTTCGCGTTCGAGCCCACCGGCGACATCCGCCGCCGCGACGCCATGGGCGGCGAGCAGACGCTCGACCAGCCAGTTGTCAATCCACAGGCGCAAGTCGCGCAAGTCCATCCGGTCACTCTCGAAGACCACCTCGACAACGGGCAACTGGGACGGATCGGCCTTAATAATGACCGCCGGTTCGATGTCGGGAGGCAGATTTTTCTGAGCCCGTGCAAACGCCGCGAGCGCGTCCTGGTAGGCCACGTCGGGATTCACCCCGTAGCGAAAATTCACATCCAGTTGGTAGAGCCCTTCGAGCGAACTCGAGGAGAGAAAGTCGAGGCCCTCAACGGAGGCCATCTCGCGCTCAATCGGGTCGGCGAGGTTGCGGTCAATATCTTCCGGCGTCGCACCTTTCCATTCGATCGAGAGCTTGACGAGCGGGTAAGTGATGTCGGGCAGGAAATCCACCGGGATGCGAGGCAGATTGAACGCGCCAAAGAGCGCAAGCCCCAGCGCCAGCACCAGGGTCGAGATGCGATTCCGGACAGCAGCCTGAATCATTGCGACGCGGAGGGTTTGTCAGCTTTTTGCACGCGGACAGCAGCGCCTGCCCGGATGGTTTCCTTCCCAGCGACCACCACGACCTCCCCCGCCGCAAGACCACTCGAAATAACCGCACGCCCGTCCTGCACAAAGGCCACTTCCACCCCGCGACGGGCCGCCTTGCTGTCGCATACGACAAAGACAAATCTGCCAGCGTCATCCTTGAGCAACGCGGTTTCGGGCACCGTGATGGCTTCCGGCAGGCTCTCGACAGCCAGCCGCAGCCGGGCGAACATCCCAAGTAGAAAAGTGCGATCGGGGGTCAGCCCGGCCTCAAACGTGCGCAGGCGCAGGGCGCGGTCAATTTCCCCATAAGCCCGGCTGACTTCGAGATCGAAGGTCTCGCCGGGATACGCATCGAAGGTAACTTTGAGGCGCATCCCTGGCGCGACGCGCAGGGCTTCTTCCTCGGGAACCGCAAACCGCAACACGAGCGAGGCCGGATCATACAGTTCTGCGAGGGTCGTCCTCGGCGGCACATAGTTCCCTTCCCGCGCCAAGATCGCACCGACCACCCCGCTCCAGGGCGCATGGATGGTGTAGTCTTCGGATTGCTGGTGGGCCGCTGCGGCCGCCGCCCGTGCACGTTCGAGTTCCGAGCGAGCCACATCGAGTTGCTCGACGGAGATCGCGCCAGTATTTCGGAGTGCGCTGGCCCGTTGAAATTCCGCCTCGCGCTTGCGGAGTTCTTCGAGCGAGGAGACCAGGGCGGCTTCCGCGGAAGCACTGCGTCCAATCACAAAGAGTTTTGTCCCGGCCTCGACCCGGTCGCCTTCACGCACCCCCGCAAACGTTACAGGACCCTCGGCAAACGAGGACAGCTTCGCAACCCGCACCGGGACCACTTCGCCCGTCAGTGCTAATTCGCGGGCAAAAGGCACCGGACGGATCTCCTCCACACCGACCACCGGCAAGGGCGCCTTTTTTTCATCACCGGCGGGCTTCCCGCAGCCGGAAAGCAGGAGAATCCCAGCGAACAAGGTCGCAGCGAGCAGCGGGCTTTTCATGAGATCAATTCGGCGATGTCGGTGCGGGGTGAACTTTCCTTTGCGTCACATTTTGAAGATCAAGCGATCTGGCTTCCGTTTCGGAGCGACTGCGATTTAGGTTATGAACCGGTTGAAGCGCAAGGAAGAGAAGCTGGGCAATGCCGAGACCGAACCCGGCGAGCATGGGCCACGCGCGCTTGCGGGCGGCGATCTGCCAGAGCCAGCGCCAGTGCAAGGCAAGGTGCACAACGATCGTGGCCATGAAGATATAGCTCACCCAGGTATGCACATCGCCCCATTCGTGACGTCCCAGCCCCAGAGCTTCCAGCCCGCGCCCGCCACGGGAGCCCGGCGGCAGGCGGAAGGCTAAAAGCAGCCCAGTGCCTGCCATCGCGCAAAAGCTCAGCCAGAGGAGGAGATTTAAGGCGCGGGGAAGGATGGTTCTGCGAGAAAGGTGCCGGGATGGAATTGGGGCGTTCATTTTGCCATAGCCCGGCGCACGGCCTTGCAGCCATCGGATTCGAGAAAGGCGCGGTCTTTGTCGCTCAGGCTCTCGATGCCGGAAGCGTCGGCTTCCTGAATCACAGCCTCCGGGAAATACTTTCGCCTCAGCCAGAGAGCGACGTGGACGAGGCCGATCAGGAAGGGCACTTCCACGAGTGGCCCAATCACGGTTGTGAAAGCGACCTTCGAGGCCACGCCAAAAACGGCGATCGCCACCGCGATGGCCAATTCAAAGTTGTTGCCCGAGGCGGTGAAAGCCAGCGTCGCGCTGCGGCTGTAATCGGCGCCGACAAATTTGCCGATGAAAAAGCTGACCAAAAACATCAGCACAAAATAACAGCCCAGCGGCAAGGCCACCCACACCACATCCATCGGCAACGTCACGATCGTTTTGCCCTTGAACATAAACATCACCACGATCGTGAAGAGCAACGCGATGAGAGTGATGGGGGAGATATGCGGAATGAATTTTTTCTCATACCACTCCCTCCCTTTGAGCGGAATGAGGACGACGCGGCTGAGGATCCCGCCAGCAAACGGAATGCCGAGGTAAATCGCGACGCTGGTGAAAATCTCGCCGATCGTCACATCGGTGATCGTTCGCCCGCCCACGCCCTGCACTCCGGACAAATCAATCCCCAGCAACCCAGGCAGCCAGGTGATAAAAATCCAGGCATAAACGCCGAAGAAAAGGATCTGAAAGACGCTATTAAAGGCCACTAAGCCTGCGCAGTATTCGCTGTTGCCTTTGGCCAGTTGATTCCAAACGAGGACCATCGCGATGCAGCGGGCAATGCCCACCAGGATAAGCCCGACCATGAATTCCGGACGATCATGCAGGAAGAGCACCGCCAGAGTGAACATCAGCAGCGGGCCGATAATCCAATTCTGCAGCAGCGAAACGGCCAGGATTTTCAGATTGGAAAATACCCTTGGCATCTCCTCGTAGCGCACCTTCGCCAGCGGCGGATACATCATCAGGATCAGCCCGACGGCGATGAGAAGATTGGTGGTCCCAATTGTGACCGGGGCAAAGAAAGCCTCCGGGTTAGCGATGAGAAAATTTCCAATCGCCACCCCAAGCCCCATGGCTAGGAAAATCCACAGGGTGAGGTAGCGGTCGAGAAATGACATTTTTTTGGCAATAGACTCGCTCATAATTCAGGCAGGATGGTGAAGACTTTTCAGGCGGGAGGTTGGCGACTTCGATGGAAGACCGGCCTCAGCAGCACTTCCCACCACTGTCTTCGCCGCCCCCGCAGCAGGGCTCGTCAGTGGTCTTGGCTTCGCTCCCCCCGCAGCAGGGCTCGTCATCGGCTTTCTGCGCCGAAACCAAGAGAGAATTTTGCAAATCCTGGATGGCCTTGGTTGCACCCTGGGAAACCTGATGACCAACTTCCATCGCAGCCTGAATTTCCTCGGGGGTAATCCCTAGTTCTCGTGCTTTGGCATAGTGATACTTCAGGCACGGTTGGCAGTGAGCCGCGACAGAAGCACCGAGAGCGATGAGTTCTTTGGTTTGTTCGTTCATTTTATCAGTTAGTTTTTTAATTGGTTGGCTTTCTGAAAAATATCCGCGTTAGTCGGCGAGCGCGTCGCGATAACCCTCCACGTAGGCCTCAAAAACAGAGCGGATTTGGTCGCGGATGCGGCGAAAGGCATCCATTTCGGATTCGCCGGGGCGGCCGGCTTTGGGCGGGTCCTCGAAGCCCCAATGGTGCCGCCGCACTTGCCCGGGGAAAATCGGACACACATCATTCGCGTGGTCGCAAACCGTGATTACGATGTTGATCCCTGCGTCGAGAAACTGATCCAGGTGTTTGGAGTGGTGACCGGAAATATCAATGCCGATCTCGCGCAGGGCTTCGATGGCCAGCGGATGCACATAGCCCGTAGGCTTGGAGCCGGCACTAAAGACCTCAAAGAGATCACCCGCGGCG
>CALDSX010000023.1 GCA_937924445.1 uncultured Chthoniobacterales bacterium | reverse complement strand
GGCTGATAGCACGCGTGTGCCACCGGTGTTGCGCTCGGGAAAACCAGTGTGGGGTGCGCCACACGACATTGATGTGACGACCTTGGTGAATGCAGATCGAGCAGTGGACTCTACGGGTAAGGTGACCCTTCGAGTTGGGTTCTCCGAGGGGGAAAGACGTTTGATGTTTCCCTCGCGCGAATCGCTCATGCAGGCGTATCGCCCGCAGTTGATTTTGGAATACGCCGCCGGGCCGCAAGTGACCTTGGTCACGCCCTCCGGTGGCCAGTGCCGGGTTGCGCCCGGACGCGAAGCGTCGCTGGCCGCGACCCTCGCGCATCCCAGCGTGAACCCGGCATCGTTGACCTTGGCCTGGTCGGTGGTGCGCCAACCCGCCGGAGCGACTGTGGAGTTTTCTGCGCCCAGTGCGGCGGCCACGTCCGTGACGTTTGACCGCCAGGGGACATACGTGTTGCGATTGACAGCCAGTGATGGGGTGCAGTCGTCGGCTGTGGACGCCACGGTGGAAGTCTCGGCACTGGAAACGTCGGCCTTGCCATCACCGGAGATCGCCCATTTCACGTTTGACGAGAGCGGCGGCAATGTAGCCCACAATCGGGCGGGCGGGCCGGATGCAACGCTGGTCAATTTCGACTTGGCCAATGCGTGGGGCAGCGCGGGCAAGTTTGGTGGGGCATTGAATTTCGCGGCGGACAACGGCACGGCGCGTGCCCATGTTTTGGCTTTGACGCACGCCGCTTACGATTTCGCGCTCGACCGTCCGTGGACGGTGTCGCTGTGGGTGAAGCTGACGCAGGGCGACGTGGACGTGGCGGGCAAGGCCGTGGCGACCTTAGCTCAGAAACAACTGCGGCTACGCCCAGAGGGTAGCATAGCCAGCTCCACATTTACTGTCGGCGGGAGTGCTCAAGGCTTAGCATTCAACGAGCGGGTCATCAACGACGGGCAATGGCGGATGATGACCGTGGTCAATGATCCGTCGCAAAAGATGGCTTTTGGCTTCGTGGACGGCGGGCTGGGCGGGGTCCGAATGATCACGCCCGGCAGCGAGACCACCACGGCAGATTTCCTCATCGGCACGGTGCGCAACGCGAACAATACCGATTCGACCGGGGATTTTGACGGATTGATCGATGACGTGCGGGTGTATGACCGAGCGCTGTCCTGGGCCGAGGTGCGCCGGTTGTATGAAGCCGAGCCGCTCAACCTCGCGCCGGTTGTTGTGTTTGCCCCGGTGAGCGGCGCGGTCCATCCCGGCGTGGCGGTCGAGCTGGCCGCGACCGTAACCGACGACGGACTGCCTCCTGGCGGGAGCATCACCTATCGCTGGGAAAAGGCTGGTGGCCCTGGCAATGTGATCTTTGGGAGCCCCACCGCGCCAGTAAGTAGCGCGACATTCTCCACGGCGGGCGTGTATATGGTGCGGCTGGTGGCTGACGACGGAGAAGCGGCATCGTCCGCGACGATGGCAGTCAGCGTCACTATACCCGGAGACCCCAATGCGAACCTCATGCCCGTGGTCGATGCGGGTCCGGATCAGAGCGTCGTCAATCCACAGACAGTGACTCTTTCCGGCAGTGCGACCGATGACGGGAAACCTGATCCGCTCGCATACTCTTGGCGGCAGATCAGCGGCCCTGGCGTAGTGACGTTTGCCAACGCGACAGACCCCGGGACGACGGTGACTCTTCCCGGCTTCGGAACGTATGTGCTGGAATTGACGGCCAGTGATGGGCAGGTGTCTGGCCAGGATACCGTGACGCTGGTGGTGGCGGCGGAGGTCAACGAGCCGCCGACTGTGGACGCGGGTTCTGCGAGCAACGCAGTGATCAACGTGCCTCTCAACATCCAGGGCACGGCGAACGACGACGGGCGGCCAAACCCACCTGGAGCCCTTACTTATAAATGGTCGAAACTTGCTGGGCCAGGCAATGTCACCTTCAGCAACGACTCCGTGTTAAACCCGACTGTGACGTTCAACGCCATCGGCGACTACGCTCTCTGGCTGTCCGTCAGCGATGGGGAAATCACCGTCGGCGATTACGTCAACATCACATGCGGCTATGATCCTACGGGCAACCAAGCTCCCACGGTGAATGTCGGCCCGGACCGGGAAGCCACCCTTCTGGAGCCATTGTTTATCGATATCGCAATCAGTGATGACGGGCTTCCAAACCCGCCTGGGGCAGTGACCCTAAATTGGGAGAAAGTGACGGGTCCAGGCACCGCAGCGGTTGAGTTTCTCAAATCCCAAACACAGGCGGCACTCAGCTTTGATCAGCCAGGAACCTATCAACTTCGGTTCACCGTTCATGACGGGTTGTTGCAAGCTTCGGACGTGGTGACTGTAACCGTCCACGAAGTCGGGCAGTATCGTCAAGTATGGGGATGGGGGCACAACGGCTGGGGCCAGATCGGTCCATTCGACTTTAATGAAGTTATGTCGCGCCCCTATCGCGTGGAACGCGGCTGGAAAAGCTTCAACGGCAGTACTAGCATAGTGGCGCAGCGGTTGGATGGAAGCGTTGTTGGCGCAGGTGGCGACAGTTTCGGCCTTTTGAGCGGAACCGACCCGGATTCGCCCGATTTCGACTATTACAGGCCGTTTTTCACACCGGTGCCGGAAACCGACGATGCATTGGCCGTTGCCTGGAGCGATTACGGGCTCGCGGTGGTGCGCCCGGACAAGACCGTTTGGACATCGGGCCTCTATCAATATGGTCAGCTCGGGGATGGTTCAACCAGCCACCGCCGCGTTCCCGCTCCCGTTCCCGGTTTGGAGAATATTGTTGACGTGGTCGGAAGTTACTTCGGGTTTATGGCCCGAAACATCGACGGCCAAGTCTGGGCCTGGGGGCGCAACGACTCCGGCCGACTCGGAACCGGAAATACCGCCAACCGGAACTATCCGGCGCAAATATCGGGATTGTCGAACGTGCAGCAAATTGTTATGTGGACAGACCGGACGATATTCCTTAAGCAAGACGGAACAGTCTGGGGTTGCGGGGCGAATTCCTACGGACAGATTGGCGATGGCACAAACACGGTTCGATATACCCCCGTTCAAGTGCTTACCTCGAAGGACCCGGCAATACCGCTGACAGGCATCCGAAAAGTGGCCATGGGGTCGGGTCACAGCATGGCACTCGATGAAAACGGGCAAGTCTGGACATGGGGAAGCAACCAGTATTACCAGCTTGGGGACCCTGCCCTTGGGAACCGCAGTCTCGCCAAACGGGTTCTGGATATCAACGACCCAAGCGGTTACCTCACCGGCGTTATCGACATCGCCTCGATGGAATTTACCTGCTTTGCGCTCAAGAACAATGGCACGGTGGTGGGTTGGGGACGGGGTGACGGTAAGCACTTTGGGTCCGCACGAGGTGACCATTACCGGATTTATCCGGAGAGGGTCGAAGGATTGCCTCCTGGCATCCAGGCGATCTTGGCATATTATCGGTCCGCGTTTGCGATAACTTCCGGTGCTTTCTACGAAGATTACGCAGCCGCGCATTTCACCCCTGCGGAGATCGCCGCTGGGCTGGCCGATCCCGAGCACGATTTTGATCGCGACGGCCAATCCAATTTGCTCGAATATATCCTGAAGACGCATCCGAAAGAGCCGAATTCGGGCACTTGGCAAGCCCGGCTCGACGGCGACGCATTTGAATTCGACATCGAGTATCTCAACGTGGCCGATGACGTGACGATAGAATTCCAGACCTCGACAGATTTGCAGACTTGGGAAACTGCTCAGCCGACGAGCGTGGAGCACGCGGACCAAGGCGATCTGCGCCGGACGACGCTGCGTTTCGACATCGCAGACCGTGAGCGCCTTTTCGTGCGTCTGAAGGCGACCTTGCAAACGCCGTAGTCCCCGCCCCGCATCCGTCTGCGCCACCGCTACCCCATTCTCTACAAGGCTGTAGATTCTGTCTTGCATTCTCCCCTTGTCCGTCACCCGTGCGCACCGTACCGAGTTGTTGAGGGTGCGCATTCAATCGATCACACGTTGCGCCTCCCACACCAAATCGAGACCCGATCATTCTATGAAAACTAAAAATGCCATGATGAAATACGGAGATGTGGACGTTCATGATCCCGCCACGCAGATTCCGGCCGGGACGCGGCCACTGTTTGATTACTGGATGCGCGACCCGCACATCTGCATCGGGCGCGATGGCTGGTATTACCTCACCGGAACGACCCGCCCCGAGCGTGGGCCAGCCATTACCTATGCCCCATGGAACGACGGTTGCAGGGTATGGAAGTCTCCGGACTTGCGGAACTGGGAACCCTTGGGGCTTGTGTGGAACATGGATGATGGAGCGGAGTGGATGCGCAACTTCCACGTTTATTACCCGGACGGAGCCAAAATTGTCGCTCCGGAGCAATTCTTCGCCTCACCGCCGCCTCCGGAAATTCCTGTCAACCGGGCTTTCTGGAGCCCGAAAATCCATTACTCCGCCCGGCATGACAACTATTTTATTGTCGGTTGCAGGAATACGAACATGGGCGTGCCACCAGAAAAATGGTGTGGAAATCTGTTTGGTGGGATATTCATTTTGCGCAGCAAAAGCGGGGAGCCACAGGGACCCTACGAACTGACCACCGACTTCCCTATCACCAATTACATCGACGCCAAAATCTACGAAGAAGACGGCACGCTATGGCTTGTTTGGGCTCACGGAATGCTCGGGCGGCTCAACGACCGCTTGGACACCCTCACCGAGATCGTCAACCCTTACGAGGCGGGCGGATTCGACCCCGAGCCGTGCCGGGAGGGATGCCATATCTTCAAGCACGGCGGGCAATACCACTTGGTTCAATCCATTCATACCCATCTCATAGACGGCCAGGCCACCTACCGGCATCGCGGGCACAACGATGGCCCGATCATCACCTACGATGCCGTGATCGCCTCCTCGCCACATCTCCACGGACCCTACGGCAAGCGGCGCACCCTGATCACGGGCGGTGGCCACGGCAACCCATTCCAAGATCGGGATGGCAACTGGTGGGGCTGTATTTTTGTCTGCACGACCGACAAGGTCGCTCAAAGTCGCGTCTCCTTTATTGAAAGGCCAGCTCTAGTGCCCCTCACATGGGAGGGCGGGCAAATCGTTGTCAACACAACTGGCCAGATGGCCGCGCCGAAATAGCCAAAAATGAATTCCCATGCCATCTTAGCAACGACATCGAAAACCACAAAAGAATGCTGAGAATGGTTAACAAGCGCCCTACGTCTCCTTCCCTACTGTTGGCTGAATTCTCGTCATCACCTCCGAACTGAAATAATCGTGGACGATATATGCTGAAAAGTCTCTTTGAGACACCCTCTTACGCAACTCTCGGTAAAATAAATGATTGAGTGTTTCCAGGCCACTCTACGATGCTGTCGAAGATTTTTTCGCGGACTTCACATCATCACTTAATATGCTGCAGCAAGCACATGGGTGTGAAACGATCTTTTACGGTCTTGGACTTAGCGGCCATCGTCCACGCCTTGTTCTCGACAGTCGCCGATACAATCCGGGCCGAGGCATATGTGAAAGACACAAGTCGTGCGAGAGTGTTCGTGGCAGCGCATAATATCGGCTAAATCCAGGCCGCCTCGCGCTCTCTGGGAGAGCCAAGGCAAGCTGAAACTTTACTTGTTCGGCTGGCTCACTGGCTGCCCGAAGGAACCGTTGCGTCCCTTACCGGCTCAGTATAGGAGGCTCCTCGAGGTTGAGCACAGAACCACCCACGTGCCACTCAACCGAGTGCAGAACCTGCCCATCGCGCGGCGCCGCCTAGAGAAGCGAATTTGGTTGTTTTAAGCATCGCAACGTGGAGACCTCCGCCAAAGTCGAACGCGTTGCCTTGAAATAAAAGGCCGGAGAGGCATCGTTGCCGTCGTTCTCAGCTACACCCACAGCCCCTTTGCCGCCGGATACCATTTCCTTGGGACCGTTTCGTTGTTATGTCAAGCGATAAGCCAAGGTTCGAGGAGGGGATTCATGTCGCACACCCCAGCTTTTTGTGTATGGTCATCGGCCTGCTGCGCAAGGTTCGAGCGCTCGGCTTTTCACACATCGGCATCTGGCTGGGTGGTCATGATGAATCGATCATCGACAGCGCTGTCCGCCGGGGACTGCGGCTGCTTTTCAGCTTCATAACCTCGCACACACGGAGCACATTCCAATTTACCAGATCGATCATCCGCAGTACTTTCTATCGAGGGTCTGTCCTTTTTACTGAATTCTCTCAATTGTTTTGACATTAAAAAAGTGGTGGGGGCACCACCTGATCCGAATTGCGAAACGGGGGATGGGCGCTTAAAAAGAGCCCCGGAAAATAGCAGTAAAACAAATTTTTTGCACCGGGCTGGCTTTGCTCACTCCTCTACTACCCGGGTTTGTGGGGTGCGAGCTTCTCACCTCTCCAAACAATTACTGCATTCCCCAAAAATGACAATTTCGTGATGCTTCATCCGACTTCCAATGGGCAGGAGTTTGCTCAAATCATCCAAGCAGCCTTCTAAGGGCTGAAGTTCATGACAGTTTTCGCAGACGAAAAAATGATGGTGGTCAGCGGTGGCGATCTCGTAGTGCGGAGCTAGTCCTGGAAGTTCGACCTTGGAGACTTCGCCTGATTCGACAGCCTGCTTGAGTGTGCGAAACACGGTGGCCGCACCAATACCGGGACAAAGCTGATCAGCCCGCTCAATTATTTTTTGAGCCGATAAAGGCTTACCTTCCTCGGTCACTACGCGCAAGACAGCATCTCGTTGGCGGGTCCGATATTTCACAACATAAAATAATTCAGTTGACATTTGAAAGTCAACTCTTAATTTGAGATATTTCACTATCACTTTATGAAAGTCGCCTACATCTTTAGCACATCAGGTCACACAGCCAGCTACAAGCTTGGAAAAATGATTTTACCGCAGTTGGAGGGCGGGAATCACGGTGCAGAAGTCATTGGGATGTTTTTCTTCGATGACAACACGTTTATTCTGCAAAAGGGCAACTCAATTGGCGAAAGGCTGGGCAAAATTGCGCGGGAAAAAGGGATACTCCTGATGCTCTGCGATCAATGCGCATTGGAGCGGCAATTGGCTGAAGGCAACCCCGGTGCGGCCAGTCCCTGCAACACGGTGGACGGAGTTCAGGTCGGATGCTTCCCCGATCTTTACAAAGCCCTTTCCGGGAATCCGCCGGATCAGGTGATTACCATCTGACAATCCGAATAATGCCAGCCGCGCCCTGCACCTTGACCCGATCGTGGATTTCCGATTCATGTTCGGATGTCTTGTTCCGAATTCTGGACTCGGAAATTCTCCTTACCATTTGGGAAAGGTTGCCTTTGGTTGATTTGCAGCCGGCACTTGGCGCTCTTTTGAGGTCAACGGAGTCCATGCGTTTGGACGTGCCTTCGCAGGAAATCGGACAGCTTGCAAGAAGGCTTGAATTCTTCCTGAAAAATACCCCTCCGACTGTTCGGTCTTCCGTGCATGGCTTGGCGGAGGATATGCAAAAGTTGACCAACCTATTCGCTGAGATTTCAGGCCGCGATCATCTGCGACTTCGATTCGAACGGGTAGAGGATGACGGCTGTGCGCTTTTTCATGTGGACACTTTACCGATGCGGATGCTCTGCACCTACACTGGACCGGGCACACAGTGGCTGGAAGAAGACAACGTGCGGCGGGATCAACTTGGCTCCAGAGGACGTGGCATACAGCAGGCTAATGCGGCAATTGTGATGAATCCGGAAAAAATCCACACCGTGCCTTCTTGGCATGTGTTGGTTTTCAAGGGACGCCTCTGGGAGGGTCATGGCTTCAGCGACGGACTTGTTCATCGCAGTGCCCCCGTGCGGCACTCGACAGATTACCGACTTCGACTCACCATCGATTTTTCCAACTCTTGCGGTTGCTAATTTCTTCCGATCTTTTTCTTCATCCCTCGTCTTTATCCTATGCATGACAGAAAAAAACTTCCGGTAACGGTTCTCTCTGGCTTCCTCGGAGCCGGGAAAACGACGCTTCTCAACCACGTTCTACACAATCGGGAAGGCCGGCGCGTGGCGGTAATCGTTAACGACATGAGCGAGGTGAACATTGATGCCGATCTCGTTCGCGATGGGGGAGCTGAACTTTCACGAACCGAAGAAAAGCTGGTCGAAATGACCAATGGGTGCATCTGCTGCACGCTACGCGATGACTTGCTAAGGGAAGTTTCCCGCCTCGCACAGGAAGGGCGCTTTGATTATTTGCTGATCGAATCTACGGGGGTTTCGGAACCGTTGCCAGTGGCCCAAACGTTCAGTTTTGCCGATGAGGAGGGACGTAGTCTGGCGGATTTGACCCGGCTTGACACAATGGTCACCGTGGTGGATGCGGCGCACTTTTTGGACCAATACCGTGAAGCTGAAAGCCTAAAAGAGCGGGGCGAAGCGATGAATGAAGAAGATGAACGCACCGTGGCCGATCTTTTCGTGGATCAGGTGGAGTTTGCGAATGTTTTGCTTGTAAACAAAACCGATCTTGTATCTGAGGAGGATCGGCAGGAATTGCGTGGCCTCCTCAGAGCACTCAACCCCACGGCGCGGATCATTGAGACAGTTCGCAGCCAAGTGCCTCTCGACGCGGTGTTGGACACCGGGCTCTTTGACATGGAAAAGGCGCAAACTTCCGCCCGCTGGATTCAGGAGTTGAATGGTGTGCACACTCCAGAGACGGAAGAGTATGGGATTAGTAGTTTTGTTTTTCGGGCTCGTCGCCCATTTCACCCCAAACGATTCTGGGATTTTATCCACTCGGATTGGAATGGGCTCCTGCGCTCCAAAGGCTATTTCTGGCTGGCCAGTCGCCACGATATCATCGGTATGTGGAGCCAGGCGGGCGGCAGCGCGGAATACCGCCCGATTGGTTTCTGGTGGGCGGCCGCTCCCAGAACCCACTGGCCTGATGATGATGAAATCTGCAAGGCGATCATGAAAGATTGGCATGAGCCCTATGGCGATCGCCGTCAGCAACTGGTCTACATCGGGCAAAACCTTCCTAAAGAGGAGATGATGAAGGCATTGCGCCAATGTTTACTCAATGACCGGGAGCTGGCCATAGGTCCGGAAGGCTGGAAAAAGTTTCGTGATCCGTTCCCCGAGTGGATTTATCGGCGAGACGCTGAATCGATTTCCGTTAACTAAGGTCGTCATCTCGAATAATGTCAGCTCGATCGCCTAAGAACGGGGGATGTCTGAAAGCTCTGATCAACCATGTCTTTTTATTTTAACAATTACTCGAAATGGCAGAAGGGGCTGACCTATCGTTGTGGAACCAATCTCAAAACGGAACATGCCCCTCAGCGCGTCAAGGCTCTGAAAGATCCTGCCGACCGAGGCACAGCCGAGTTTATGAGGTTCTAAAGGGAATTCTTTTTACGACAAGTGATTGCGTCGTTTGAAAAAGAGCAAAGAGAAAGAGCTTAGTCGTGCTTGTTTACGTTTATGAAATCATTGACGAAGAAAAAATAGCAAGTGCCTTGAAATGCGGCAGAGCATCAACGCAGAGCCCGTGACGCGCCTCCAGAAAATGAAAGAAACCGTTCGAAAGTTCATTTGCCGCGGATCTGGCGACCTGCACGGGAGTTCCGCGAGGCAGGCAATCTCAAATCGACTTACTGACGCGCCCTGATGGCCAGGTTACTGTGATGAATGAGACCACCATGGAAAAAGAAAATCTAATCAAAGCATGCCCACATTGTGGATTTGAAGAGCGTGATTTTACCAAGAATCTCCGCTTGGGCTGTCCGCAGCGTTATTCAGTCTTTGCTGCCAAAATCACCACCTTTCTCCACCCTCTGCATCGTGATGGTCATCATGCGGGAAAATTGGCATATCAGGGACGACTCAGCTTACAAGCTCGGCTGCAATGTGAACTCCGTGAAGTTGAACAACTCATCTCAACTGCAGTCGGGCATGGTGAAGCAGATGAACTGCTTGACCGATGGAAAGAGTTGTCCCTGGAGCTAGAGGCATCACTTTAAAAAAACTGCCTGCAGCGATGAAAATACGCGGGACAACCCGGATGGTGGGAGACTTCCCAACGGACACCAGACCCGGCAAGTTGCAAATTGATGATGCTCCCGGTGAAGTTCGCCGTGTGGTGAAACGGCTTAAAACCATTCTGTTGCCGTATTTCGAAAGCGCCCGGCGCATGGGGGTTGCATTGGGACCAGACGATCTCCGTGCGGTTTTTCTGGCTTTGACCGCCGAAGCAGACGGTCTCAATCCCGATGTTCATTTGCAGTGCCCGATGGAGGTCCGTCACTACATACGACGGTCGATGTTTGAGGACCTGGTCGGTGAGCCAAGCAACATTCTTTACACCACACAGATCAGCAAAGATGTGATCCGCTATGAGGCAATGCCTGTCGATTTTTGGAAACAATGTCTTACCGCTCTAACCAAAGCTCTTGACTAAAAGGAGATCTAACCATGAATAGCAATGCATCTTACAAGCCGGAGGAACAAAACCACGTTAGCAAAATTCGTTCGCTCTCGTTCCACCCGAGACTCTTGGTTGAGCAAGTTGAAGAAGGGCAAGACTTGGCACCGAAGTTCGATGCCGACGGCGTCATCCCTGTGGTTACCACCGATTTTGCTAGTGGCGAGCTTTTGATGCACGCCTATATGAACGAAGAAGCCCTTCGCAGGACGATCGAAACCGGAGAGGCCCACTACTGGAGCCGCAGCCGACAATGTCTCTGGCACAAGGGTGCAACGAGCGGCCTTGTACAAAAGATCAAAGAAATCCGAATCGATGATGACCAGGATTGCGTCTGGCTTCGGGTTGAAGTGGCCGGTTCTGGCGCGAGTTGTCATGTCGGGTATCGAAGTTGCTTTTACCGTAGCGTCCCATTTGGGGCATCTCAGGGTGAACCGCTCGTTTTCTGTGAGGAGCATAAAGTGTTTGATCCCAAAGTTGTTTATGGCGACGCGCCAAACCCGACGAAGCTATGAATCACTCCGTGCCTCTTGTCTTGATTGTTGGCTTTCTTGGAGCTGGCAAGACCACTTTTCTGCGCGAACTCCTTCCATTGCTCGAAGCTCGCAACCTGGACCCCTTTGTGGTCATCAATGATTATGCGAATGCAAAAGTTGATGCCTCTTCGCTGGCCAAACAGGGCCGCACCGTCACGCCAATCAACGGCAACTGCATTTGCTGCGATTCTGTTATGGAATTGATGAATGTGCTGCTTGAGATTCCCCTCACAGAGAATCGCATCGTGTTGATCGAAGCCAATGGCACAACCGACCCAACTTCGCTCATTGAACACCTTTTGGTTAATCCGGAACTTCGCCATCGCTTTGCCCCTCTGCTGCAGGTTGCTGTGGTCGATCTGAAACGCTGGCAAAAACGGCATTGGCACAACGAATTGGAGCAACTGCAAGTAGAAACGGCCAGCCATCTCCTTTTCACAAGGGAATCGATAGAAACCAAAACACGCCGCGCCCAAGTGCGGTCCGATATCGAATGGGTTAATCCCAAAGCGCGGGAGATCGAACAACAAACTTTTGCTCTGGAATTGGAGATGCTTGCCCGCTCACCAAGAGGCGGGCAAGGCGATAACGAGAAAAGAACGGGTCCGTGCACCCACGAACCGCACCATCATCACGATCACGAGCACCCCCCTCATCACGATAAACACCAACTTGCTCACGCCTTCGTGGGCCTGGAGGTGGATTTGCCAAAGCCGATGGAAGCCGCTCACTTGCTCCGTTGGTTAAAGTCGCTCCCAGCAGAAGTTTTGCGCGTCAAAGGGGTGGTTCAACTGATGGAAGAACCAGACAAATGGTTTCAATTTCAACGCGTGGATGATTTTAGTGGGGAGGCGGCTCTTCATGAGCTTCCTCAAGAGCCTATTGTCTCACCTTGTGCGGTGTTGATCGGTGTGCACCTCGATACCGAGTCCATTCGCCAAAGATTGCTTGATACCGCAAACACTAATTATCCATCCCCCCTTGGGATGGCAGGTAGTGACCTCCATGAGGCCGAATCTCTAAATCATCTCGACAGAGTGCCCAAAGTTTGAACGCTGAACTGACAGATCCTCAGTCGGAAACCGATACACGTGCGATCAGCTTGGACCATGTGGGCATTACCGCTCTTCGCTATCCGGTGCGGATTTCCGGTTGGGAGGTTGACCCCATGCAAAGCGAGCAGAAAGAAGGGATTTTTTCGCTCCGGGTTTCGCTGGCTCCGGAAAGACGGGGAATCCACATGAGTCGTTTGCTGGAAACCTTGCACCAGTGGCAGGAGCCTCTCAGCCCCACCCTCTTGCCTCATTTTCTTCAGGAGTTGCGGTGCCGACAGAAAGCCGAATGCGCATCTCTATCCTGCCAGTTCATGTGGTTCGTCAGTCGGCCTGCACCGCAAACCTCCCTTCCCGCGTGGCTAGGCATCCAAACGGAATGGCGCGGCACTCAAAACGGAGAGGCGACAACCGTCGGCTACACCCTCTGCATTCCTCTCACCACCCTTTGCCCTTGCAGTCGGGCTATTAGCGACTATGGAGCCCACAGCCAACGCGCTTGGTTGAAGGTGAAACTTGATTGGGATAGTCCGGCGGAGACCGTCGCACCCCGCGAAATCTTTGACAAGCTCCAGCATGCTGGCAGTGCGCCGATTTATCCTCTGCTTAAACGGGCCGACGAACGCCACGTGACCATGCTTGCTTACGAACAACCAACCTTTGTCGAGGACACCGCTCGTCGGGCCGCTCAGATGCTCATTGAAAACCCGCGCATCACTCAT
>CALDSX010000022.1 GCA_937924445.1 uncultured Chthoniobacterales bacterium | reverse complement strand
TCAGGCGCGAGCGACACCACTCGGGATGTTCGTCCAGCAGCCCCCGGATCCAAGCGATGTCCACGCCGTTCAACTGGCGGCCTTGCATCACCAAGACGCTTGTCATGGCGAGCAAGATACGGCAGGCCCCCCTGGTGAATCCAGCAAAAAACGAACTTTTTTCTGTTGCGTTCGGGGGGGTAATCTATTCTTCAGTTACTGATGGTCCCATGGTGGGACTACCTGAGCAGGTACCTTTTAATTAAATAACACCTCGCAATACCAACGGGAACAAAATGAGGCTCCTCGCGTTCTTTCCTTTGCCTTAGTGCGGGTCTTTAGACAAAATCCTTGACATGGAAGAAAACATAAAATTCCCGAAGGACGCTCTTGAACGCCTTTGGGCACCCTGGCGTGTAGAATATTTTGAAGTCCGCGATCGTGATCCCGATTTTCTTCAAGGAGCCGTAAATTCATCCGATGATGCCGCCCACCTCGTGGTCACACGTAATGATGCGGCAATTCTTATGCTCAACAAATATCCCTACTCTGCCGGGCATCTCATGGCGGTGCCGCGACGCAAGGTTTCATCACTGACCGCTCTCAACGACAGTGAGAAGTTAGGTCTCATTGCTCTTGTCGAGCTTGGTCAGCGCCTTCTTGCCGACGCCCTGAAGGCTCAGGGATTTAACGTAGGAATGAACATCGGCGCATGTGCCGGAGCGGGAGTGCCGGATCACCTGCACATTCACATCGTTCCACGCTGGCCGGACGATGTAAATTTTATAACTGTCTTGGGAGGTGTTAGGGTGATTCCTGAGGCGTTAACTGCGGTTAGGGAGCGCCTTCTTGCTGCGCTTCAAAAGGAGCAATCTCGTTCGGAGGTTTCCGGATAAAGAGAGGAATGCAGAGTCGTTTTATTTGAAGGCCAGTCGTCCGATAAGGGTGAGAGAATCGCCGAAAAGGTCGGCTTCACACTCTTGCACCCCCTTAAAAAAATGCTCTTCTCCACGCGTCGGCTAAGATATCTTGTTTTTTGTTGAATGCTCTTGTCTTCTCGATTCCCTTAATTTACGAATGAAAATTTTTGCCATCGCAAATCAAAAAGGTGGAGTCGGCAAAACAACCACGGCGGTTAATCTCTCAGCGGCTCTTGCCATGCGTGGACGGCGGGTTCTTTTGCTTGACCTCGACTCACAGGCGAACACTACCGATGCCTTCGGGTTTACCTCCGGCGATACAAGAACAGATGGACTTTACAATGCTCTGGTCGGCAACATCAGTATTCGCGAGGCAATTCTTCCAACGCGGATAACCAACCTCTTTGCTTTACCAACAGACCTCGACCTGGCCGGGGCAGAAGTCGAGGTCGCCCGCACGGAAAATCATCTGGGGCGGCTCAGAGAAGTTCTTCAGGATTTGAGGAACAGCCCAAGCTGGGACTTTGTGTTCATGGACTGTCCACCGTCGCTGGGTATTATCATGACCAATGCCCTCGCAGCGGCGGATGCGGTGCTCATTCCCGTGCAATGCGAATATTTCGCCATTGCAGGTCTGGCGCACATTAACTCCGTGATGAACCAAATAAGAGAATCTGGAATAAACCCTGGGTTAGATATCGCCGGGGTTTTACTGACAATGTTTGATGATCGCTTAAATCTCAACAAAACTGTCATTTCCGATGTGCGACAGCATTTTAGAGATAAGGTTTTTCGTACGCTTATCCCGCGAAATGTGAAGCTCGCCGAAGCTCCTTCCCATGGCCTCACTATATTTGAACATGCCCCCACCAGCCAAGGAGCTCTTGCATACAACGCTCTGGCTGATGAGTTTCTTGAGCGGTGGTCTTTGACTAAAGAGCCGATGAGCCTTGGCTGACTTTGCTCCGTGCCAAAAAGCTTTTGCGCAGAATGTCTTGAGCCGCATATTGTAGAATGAGCATCTCCACAACCAGCATTGTGCGTAGAGAAAATCGAACAGTGTTCGGCATTTTTGCGGCTGCTATCTGTTTTTTTTCCTGGCAATCAGTGCGTGCTCAATATCAAGAGCCGCGGATGCAACAGATCCTAGAGCCGGACACCGGTAGAGCGTTCGAGTTTCGCAACCGGGAGGCAAAAATCCTCAGCATTGTCCGACCTTGGAAAGCTAGAACAAAGAAATTCGCCGATGTAAAGCCAACTCGCACAAAAACGTTTCTTCAAACGCGTCGGGCAGCAGTAGGGGAAAAAAACTACTCAGGACTACGAAAAGCGCGAGACTCTACGGCTGCCTATCCCGCAGAAACTACTCGCATGCTCGAAGAATCCAATAAAGCCGTCGCAACAGATCAAATTGAGTCTCGCTCGGCGCCCACTGCAGGACGCGGGGAGTTTCGCGGTCGCACATACCCTTTCGTCCGTATGGCTGAAATTCGCGGCACACGACAAGCGGCTCTCGATCTTCAATATGAAAAACAGCCCGCGTTAACTGTTGACGAAGTGCGTGAGCTATTGAATAAAAACAAATAACTCGAAAGCGTAAAATCCCAAACGCCAAGACGATGTCCCAATCACCTCATCTTCTCTCGATGAATGAATCGAAGAAAAAATCGCTTCCAAAGGAAGTTGAGCAGCTATTGCGAGGAGTGGAAAAGGTTGTTGAGGAAAGTGAGTTTCTCGAAAAACTTAAACTGGGACGCCCTCTCAAAGTTAAACTTGGCGTTGATCCCACCTCCCCTGACATCCACCTTGGTCATACGCTGGGTCTAACCAAGCTCAGGCAATTTCAAGATTTTGGCCACCAAGCAGTTTTGATTATTGGTGACTTTACGGCGATGATTGGGGATCCAAGCGGGCGATCGGTCACCCGGCCGCAGCTCACACACGATCAGGTGATGCAACATGCCGCAACATATCGCGACCAGGCGATGAAAATCCTCGACCCGGAGAAGACGATTATTCGTTTTAATGGCGAGTGGTTTGAGCTGATGTCCTTTGAAGATGTCATCAAGCTCAATTCGCGCGTGACCCTTCAGCAAATGCTTCAGCGCGAAGATTTTAGTTTGCGTCTGGCCAAAGGGCATCCCATTCGAGCGCACGAAATTCAATATCCAATCATGCAGGGATGGGATTCTGTGATGATCAGAGCGGATGTAGAGCTTGGTGGAACGGATCAGCTTTTTAATATTATGGTTGGACGCAACCTGCAGAAGGAGGAGGGCCAACCTCGTCAGGTGGGAATCTTTTTGCCAATCCTCGAAGGGACTGATGGCATTCAAAAAATGTCAAAGAGTCTGAACAATTACATCGGAGTCACTGAGCCGCCCGGCGAGATGTTTGGCAAGCTTATGAACATTTCCGATTCTCTTATGCTTCGGTATTATGACCTGCTTTTGCAGGAATCGCCACCTGCCGATACGCATCCAATGGTTGCCAAAAAAGAATTGGCACGAAGGATCACAGCCCGATTTCACTCCCAAGCAGATGCTGCCAGGGCTCTCGAAGAATTTGAGCGACGCTTCAGCGCACGAGATCTTGAGGCCGTCTCACTTCCCGAGTTCAGTCTCTCAGAGGATTCGGCATCAGACGTCGTCTCGATTGTGTGCGCCGCATACGCGAGATGTTTTAACATCAACAAATCAAAAAGCGAAGTCCGGCGTCTTCTTGCGCAAGGTAGTGTGCGCATTAATGGTGAAAAACTCTCAGATCCTCTCGCAAAACCCGAACTTCCAAATGGAATCGTTCTCCGTCTCGATAAAACGCGGGCCGTTCGAATTCTGCGCCCATCTTAAGCTGAGATTCCCCGTTTTCATCGAGTTGTCTTTGATAAATCGGATAACACCCGCCTAGTCCAGATCCTCTTTCTCGCCTGCAATAAAATCATGGACGAAACACCGGCTATAAGTCTTAAAAATGTAACAAAACGCTTTCCAATTCCTTTTCGTCGAAAAGCAGTACTGGCGGTTGACAATCTTTCTTTAGATGTGCCAGTCGGCCAGGTTTACGGGCTTCTCGGACCAAACGGCTCTGGCAAATCAACCACCTTTAAAGTGGCCCTTGGGCTTGTCACTCCCGACAGCGGTGATGCATTCCTCTTTGGTAAACCAAGTCGTGATGTCGCCAGTAGAGAGGAGGTGGGATTTTTGCCAGAAAATCCGTATTTTCACAAATTTCTTACCGGAGCAGAAACGCTCCGTTTTTTTTGCCGCCTGTGCGGCTTATCCGGCGCAAAGCTTACCTCTCGCGTTAAGGATTTGCTGCACCTCGTAGGGCTTGACTATGCTGCCGACCGTCGTTTAAGTGGGTATTCAAAAGGAATGTTGCAGCGAATTGGTCTTGCACAAGCGCTCGTGCAGGAACCACGGATTGTCATTCTCGACGAGCCAACAGCAGGGGTGGACCCCGCCGGATCACGCGAGATCAAAAATCTAATCTTTCAACTGAAGGAAGATGGAAAAACCGTCCTTCTTTGTTCTCATCTTCTCACTCAAGTTCAGGAAGTGTGCGACCGGATCGGGATCATGGCTGCCGGACGGCTAGTTGAAGAGGGAGCTCTCGACGACTTAATAGGACTTCGAGATCAAATCGAGATCCGTGTCTCCGGCGGACAGACCGAGCTGCTGCAAAAAATAGAGGCGCTTGTCACTGCCGAAGGGGGCAAGGTGTTATCCATTGGGCGCCCACGAACTACACTGGAAGACCATTTTCTTGAGGTCACGGGAGCACTCTCCGAGCGGCGCTCCAACTAAACCTGGTCGGTTAGAGTTGATATACCGAATAAAAATGACTGCCTCCGAACCATTTAACCAAGCCAAAGATGTTACTCCACATAAGCGTTTTTCATCCGGTCGGATCCTTGCCATTGCTTCAAACACCCTGACCGAACTGACGCGAACAAAGGTATTCTACTTTCTCTTTATTTTTGGACTCGTGCTCCTGGGGAGCTCAATGTTGAGCAACAACTTCTCCTTTGGTGAGGAGTTTCAAATGTTAAAGGATGTGGCCCTCGGCGCCATCGGAATATTTTCGACCCTGCTTGCTATTCTTTCCACTGCCATGCTGCTGCCGCGCGACATTGAGGATCGTACTTTGTACACAATACTGGCAAAACCGGTGCCTCGACATGATTACATCCTTGGCAAACTCCTTGGTGTGTTTTATTTGCTGTTTATTTCTATAGCTGTGATGTCGGTTTTATTCATCATCCTTCTCGCCCACCGGGAGGGAATTCGCATTGGACAGGCCGCTTTGATGTATGAAAACCCCGATGACCTCGTGGCAGCTCAAAATCAAATTCGAGCGGCAGCTTTTACTCCCGGATTGTGGGCAGGTCTCTTCCTAATTCTCCTCCGCGCTTGTATTCTCGCCGCAGTAACGCTCCTGCTGAGCTCATTTGCGACCTCCAATTTGTTCACGATCGTGATGGCTTTCACGGTTTACCTTATCGGACACATTCAGAGCATTGCGCGGCAATATTGGCTGGAGAGCGGGGATCTCAACGCATTTCAAAAAGTTTTTCTCTCCATTACCGCCATTATATTTCCTGATTTACAGATGTTTAATATTGTGGACGAAGTAGTCGTCGGCCGAGCCGTTCCCTGGTTTTTGGTGATCAAGGTATTTGGCCTGGGGACGATGTATATTTTAATATATCTCGGAGCCACTCTCGCGTTGTTTCGTTCCAAAGAACTTTGAGGTCCGTATGTCCGCCTCCACTCAATCTTGTGCTGTTAAAAGCCGACGGCGTTGGCTAAGCGATGGGAGAGTGCTTGCCGGCGCGTTAATTGTTATCTTTGGATTAGTCCGGTTGCCGATCGAAAAGAACATCGAGGGCCAATTTAGAGAGTTCGGCTTGCGTCCGGCAACTCTGACTCTCGAGCTGCGCGAGCGCCTCGGGCAATCGGCGTTCATCGCTGCTTTGGGCGGCTACCGTGCACTGGTAGCAAGTTTTCTTTGGATTACTGCGCATGTGGCATGGGAGAATACCGAGTGGGGACGTATGAACCATCTCATGCAAAATGTGGTGGCTCTTCAGCCCCGGGCGTGGATTTACTGGGACCGGGCAGCCTGGCACATGGGCTGGAATGCGAGCGTCTGGGTGAGGCAACACGGTAACTTTCCGCGGGAAGCCCTTACGCTCCGCGCGGAGCGTGCCTATTATGAGCTGGCCCTGGATTATCTCCATCGCGGCGTACGCAACATTCCTGAGCAGTGGGAACTCTTTATGACACTTGGGCATTTGCTTGCGGACAAAATGAATGATCCGTGTGGAAGTTCAAAGGCTTACCGCGAAGGCTCGCAACGAGTGGGCGCTCCGGGCTACCTGCGCCGATTCGCTGCTTACAAACTCGCAGAATGTCCAGGCCACGAGCAGGAGGCGTATAAAGAACTCCGAGCCCTCTATCTTGAAGGGAAAGAACAACGTCTCCCGACGCTTATCACAAAACTTCGGGAACTGGAAAATCTGCTCGCTATTCCTGCCTCCCAGCGCTTAATTTCCCCTTCCCCACCCTCGTCACCCGAAAATCTCAATCCACAGAAATCAGAAAATACGGAGACCCCTTAAATGCGATTTGCCATATTCGGTGATATCCATGCCAATCTTGAAGCTTTGCAGGCCGTTTTGCAGGATGCCAAGGAGCAGGGCTGCACTCATTACGTTTGTATAGGTGACATCGTTGGATACAACGCAAACCCTCATGAATGTGTCGAACTCGTCCAATCGCTTGGATGCCCCGTTATTAAAGGGAACCATGATGAGCAGGCTTCCTCCAGCAGCTCACTCGAGGGGTTTAACCCTCTCGCTGAGGAAGCGCTGACTTGGACGAGACAAAATCTTACAAAAGAAGACATAGCTTGGTTGAATGGGTTGAAGTTTGTGCGGCAAGTGCGCGATTTCACAGTGGTCCATGCAACCCTCGACACCCCTCACAAATGGGGATATGTCTTTAATCAGCTCGACGCGGCTGCCAGCTTCAGCTATCAACACACCGCAGTCTGTTTCTACGGACATACGCATTCCCCTCGTGCCTTTGTTCGCGACGGCACCGTCTACAGTATACAATTCGATGTCATTAAGTTTGAAATGGGAAAAAAATACTTCCTCAATGTTGGAAGTGTCGGTCAGCCACGTGACGGAGACTGGCGAGCGGCGTACGCAATCTATCACGCTGATCGTAATTATGCTGAACTGCGTCGCCTTGAGTATGATATTGAAACTGCCGCAAGAAAAATAATCGACGCAGGACTCCCCCGGCGTTTAGCAGAAAGGCTTGCCCAAGGTAAGTGAGCATTCTTTCTGCTTACCCGCATGAGCGCGTTTTAATCGTTAAACCAAGCTCCTTCGGGGACATTATTCACACACTACCTGCCGTTCGGGCACTTCGGCGAACCTTACCAAACTCGGATTTGCGTTGGCTCATCCAACCGCAATGGGCACCGTTGCTTGAAGAAAACCCCGATATCAATGGAATTATTACTTTTCCACGAAACCGGTTTCGCGGTTTATTCGGAGCTGCGCGATTTTTTGTATGGGCACGGCAGGCGCAATCAGGATTTCATGCAGATTTGGCGGTGGATTTTCAGGGTCTTCTACGCAGTGCACTCTCTGCCCGCTTGTTGGGAGCGAAGCAGATCCTCGGCGCTGCCGATGCAAGAGAGGGTGCTACGTTGCTCTACACCAACACGGTGCAGGTAGATGCCTGCCACCACGCAATTTTTAGGAATCTTGCTCTCGTTGGTGAGGTTGGAGTAAAGGTCGGGCAATCGGATTTTCCGCTTCCCCTGGGAACTCCTCCAGAAGTGGCAGATTGGATACCACAAAGGTTCTTTGTGCTACATCCTTTTTCTCGTGGGGCAAACAAATCCTTAACCCCGCGACAGGCTATGAAACTATGCCTTCTTCTGAAACCAGCTCAAGTCGTCGTCGCGGGTTTCGTTGGTGTCAGAGAAGAGTTTCCAGAGAATGCCATCAACCTTCTGGGAGCGACATCGCTCAGCGAACTCATTTGGCTTTTGCGGAATGCAGTCGCAGTTATCAGTGTGGATAGTGGCCCTGCCCACTTGGCCTCGGCGGTTGGAACACCGCTCGTCGCCATTCATACATGGTCTGATCCAGCCAGAGTCGGGCCATTATTTAATCATGCACTTGTCTGGCAAAAAGGGGCAATTTGCAAAGCGACAGACTTCCTAGGCCAATCCGAGAGACACACGCCGGGCGGACTCCCCAAAGAGAAAGATCTTGCAGTTATTGCAGAAGCCGCTTGCTCAATCGCAAGGAGCTATTCTTGAATTTTCGCTTTTTCAGCCCGCGGCAAGCACGATTGCCGCAAAATCATCCGCAGCCAGGCTGGCACCGCCCACAAGTGCCCCATCAATATCAGGGCATGCGAGGAGTTCTCTGGCGTTGCCCGGCTTCACACTCCCGCCGTATTGTATTCGTACCTGTTCTGCGGCTTCTTTGGTGAAAAGCATGGAAAGTTTGGTGCGGATAAGTGAGTGCGCCTCCTGAGCTTGCGCAGGACTTGCCGTCCGTCCGGTGCCGATCGCCCAAACAGGCTCATAGGCAATCACAACTTTTGGAAGTGCGGATGGTTCCACATCCGCAAGGCATCCAGAAATCTGCCGATCCAACACCGCTGCCACCTCACCTGCATCTCGTTGCTCCAGCGTCTCTCCAACGCACAGAATTGGGGTAAGACCGGACGCGAGGGCCCTTTTGAGTTTTTGATTGATAAAGTGGTCGCTCTCTCCAAAAAAAGCTCTGCGCTCGCTGTGGCCCAAAACCACATAACTCACACCAAGATCAAGAAGCATGGAGGCGCTAATTTCACCAGTAAATGCACCCGAAGGTTCGGGGTGCATGTTCTGAGCTCCTATTCCAACCCCTCCAGCAGCGGGCCTGCAAGCAGCGATTGCTGTGAAGGGTGGGATAACAACCACTTCTACCTGCTCGCAAGTTCCAGAAATTTTTGGAAGCAAAGCCTCAAAAAAAGCGACGGCTTCACAGGTGGTTTTGTTCATTTTCCAATTTGCAGCAATGATCGGTTTACGCATAGGCTGCCAATGAACCTGCGACTTGCGGTAAATCAAGTGCACTATGACATTCGTGCGAGAGGGAACCTAGTTGAAAACCTGTTCATTCGGCTATGTTTGCCAGCTTCACGTCGCACGACATGACGAAAAACGGAGATGGAGGTTAGAATTGACGATGAGAAGCATCATTCCAGACGAACGCCTAGCAGAAATCCACCTTAGCAATGACGAAATCGCCCGTTACTCGCGGCATCTGATTATGCCTGAAGTAACGCTCGCGGGGCAACGACGCTTGAAAGCCGCGTCGGTTCTTTGCATTGGAGCAGGAGGGCTCGGATCCCCTATCGCACTGTATCTAGCCGCAGCAGGTATCGGCCGAATCGGATTGGTAGATTTTGATATTGTCGACTTCTCTAACCTCCAGCGTCAAATCCTCCACGGAACAAGAGATGTCGGACGAAAAAAACTCAAAAGCGCCCGTGACCGAATACGAGATATTAACCCTAACGTTCGCGTGGATCTTCACGAATGCTTTTTCAACAGCTCCAACGCCCTGACCATCACAGCTGATTACGACATTGTGATCGACGGAACGGATAACTTTCCTACGCGTTACCTTTCAAATGATGTCTGCGTTTTCCAGAAAAAACCGAACATTTATGGATCAATTTTTCGATTTGACGGACAGGTCACTGTATTTGCCCCACATCTTGGGGGGCCTTGCTATAGATGTTTGTACCCCGAACCGCCGCCTGCCGGGATGGTGCCCACCTGCGCCGAAGGTGGTGTGTTGGGAGTGCTTCCAGGCATCATAGGCATGATCCAAGCAACCGAAGCGGTTAAACTCATTATCGGAGCTGGAGAACCACTCATTGGTCGTTTGATACAGTTCGACGCGCTAAAGATGACTTTTCGTGAGTTTAAACTCCGGCGCGATCCAAAGTGTCCGGTGTGTGGTCTCGAGCCTTCAATAACCGAACCTATTGATTACGACATTTTTTGCGGAATCCCGCAAGCTGCAGAGTTCGAGCGGGTCCTTTCAGATCTTCCAACCATAGATGTTCAGGCTCTCAAAGCACGACTCGATTTGCAAGAGCCGCTTGTGGTACTTGACGTGAGGGAGACGTTTGAGTGGGATATTTGTCATCTGCCCTCATCCATCCTTATCCCACTAGGTGAATTGCCTTCCAGAATGAGCGAACTCGATTCCGCTGCTGAAATCGCGATCCTCTGTAAAAACGGACAGCGCAGCGCCAAAGCCCTGACCCTGCTACGAGAGGCTGGCTTCGGGCGCATTTTTAACGTAACCGGAGGGCTCCAAGCTTGGGCTGAGAAGGTCGATCCGAATTTTCCGACGTATTAAAAATGAATGGGATTGTAAGCTAGAAACTGCTTCGCCTTACGTAAGGTCCCTGTTCGTCATATGTAAGCTATCTGATCTCTATTGACAAAGCGAGATGATTTAGCGCCCCTGACGGGCGAGGTTTTCGACGCGCTGATAGCGCTCACGGGCTTCTACCGTAATCCGACGACTAAGAGTGACCTCGGTCACAGGATCGCCGCTGGCAAGTGCCTGACGAATTGGGCCCGAGGCGGAGGCAAAATCAATACCCTCAAGAGAAAAGAATAATTTGCTGGCCTCTGATGGAAAATTTGCATCCACAAGGGCGCGCCAAGCTTTGCGAAGCTCTGGGTGTGGATCAATAAAAGCGGCCTTCACAATAAAGCGAAGCGTCTGAAAAAACGGTCCTGTCCAATCTGCATGATAGGTGAACGATTTTGCATCTTCGTAAGGCAAAACATCAGGATCTGAACGAAATTGTCGAAATTCTGAGGCATAGAGTTCCGGTTGGATGGGCAGGCGACGCAACGCGAAACGCACCGGGCCACCAGGCGTACCGGGTCTAAAATTCCAGAGCCGCTGGCCCTCCGGCGAGAGAACAAATTCCATAAAAGCGATGGCCACTTCGCGGTGAGGCGCGCCACGCAGAAGACCGATAGGATCCACCCCAATGGAAGTCCCCCCACGAGGTGAAAGATAAACCATCCGAGATGTCTGATCTTTTTTGGCAACGGCCTCACTTTGCTGTCGTCCGTAAAAATCAATACACATCCCCGCGGCGGCATCCCCCAGAGCCACATCTGTCACGATCCTGGAGGCGGCGTCGGTAAAGTAACGCGCATTTGCCGATATCTTTAAGAGCACGCGAATGCCCTCATCCCATCCTGTAGCAGGGTCATTGAGCTTGAGCATTTGCTCTTGGATAAGCATTTCGAAAGCCTTGGTGATCGAGCCACTTTTTGTTGGATCGGCCATGGCGACCTGTCCCATTAGTCGCTGATCGGCAAGATCCGCCCACTGGGCAGGCGGCTCTCCAACGCCGAGCCGTCTTAAAGTATCAATGTTCGAGGCGATTCCAAATGCAGAGAGGCAAGTCCCTATCCAACGTCCCTCACGATCGTAATAGACCTCTCCACCAAGTTCACGGGGAATAACATTCTCGTTAAACCATTCGGGATGATTTTGGACCAAGCCGCTATCAACAAGACGGCCTGCGTCAGCCTGCTTTTGGAAATCATAACTGCCCCCGCCGAAAAATAGATCAATTCCGATGGAGACATCAGAGGCAAGGAAAGCTCGCCGTGCGGCCTGCCCCAGGTCGTCATGGGACGGATCTGGTGGCAATTTCACACGCGGGTTGGCAAAACTCCGCTCAACCTCTGATGTCCAAGAATGGCCAAGACGACGGCTGTATTCGTTGCGGAAAGCTGCCGCATATTCAGATTCCAGATATTTTGCTATTTCAGACGTGCCACCAGGCGTGCGCCAATCTATTGCGACAGTCCTCCCGGTCTTTTCTTTGTAATATCGCGCGAAAGCCAAAGAAAATTCATACCGAATAGCCTCAGAGTGCGGCGTAACAATAACAAGCGTATCGTCTGCATGAGAAAGAATATTCTCCCTAGGACGGAGGGCAAACGGCAGGGCCAAAATAAGAGCCAGCAAAAGTAAGTAGGGAATTTGTCGCGCCAGCATGAGAGTTAAGCCGGGTCAATGTCGCAGCGCGACAACATCACGCGGGTCAGCTACGGCAAAAATGTCGCGCTCCCCCCCCACACCTATAAAACGTGGGTTGAGTTCAAATATTTTCAACTGTGGCCCTCCCGCAGAGGGTTGGAACTGGTGTTGCGCCACTTCGCCGAGGTAAACCGAATCTCCAATGCGACCGGCCACAACGTTCCCTGCAGAGCTTTCAGTAGAATCGGTGTTTTTGTCAAATAAGCGCCAAGCTTCCGGGCGGATAGAAAGGGTAACCTTTTCTCCCTTAACCGGGCTCCAGTTCGAATCTGTTACACGGGCATCAAAACACCCAAGGTCACTTCCGACCCGAACACCATGTGGACTGAGGTCAAGGACAATCCCAGAAATAAAATTTGTCTCGCCGATGAAATCGGCAACGAGACGGGAGCGGGGTGACTGGTAAATTTCAAGTGGCGCTCCTATTTGCGCCGTGCGACCGGTGTCCAAGATGGCCATTCGGTCGGCAATAGAGAGAGCCTCTTTCTGGTCATGCGTCACGTAGATTGCGGTGAGGCCAAAATCCTTGCAAACACGACGAATCTCCGTGCGCATTTCGAGCCTGAGTTTGGCGTCGAGATTCGACAAAGGTTCGTCAAGCAGTAGGCACCTTGGCCGAATAACCAGTGCGCGCGCAAGAGCTACGCGTTGTTGCTGGCCTCCAGAAAGCTGCGCGATTCGCCGTTCGCTGTAGGCGCTCATCCGAACAGAATCCAGCGCCTCATTCACGCGACGAATAATCTCTGGCCTGGGAACTCGCCGCTCTTCCAAACCAAAAGCGACGTTTTGGGCCACCGTTAGATGAGGCCAGAGCGCGTAACTCTGAAAAACCATACCGGTATTTCGCTTATGCGGCGGGAGAGCTGTTACATCTTCTTGATCGAATTTAACGCTTCCCTCATCGGGTTTGTAAAAACCGGCGATATGACGAAGTAAAGTGGTCTTTCCGCAACCGCTGGGACCCAGAAGAAAGAAGAGTTCGCCCGGTTTGATGGTTAAAGAAATTTTGTCGAGCGCAATGGCTGAACCAAATCGTTTTGAGACGTTGTCCAGTGTGATGGATATCATATTGCCAAGGCCCGGTTGCAGTGCAAAAAACATCTAGCTGCGCCCCCTGTAGAGAGCAAGCTTCTTTTTCTCCAACTGCGGGAAACCGTCAGCGATCAGGCAAAGCTCCACTGACATCCGAGCTACGCCCCCTGTTCTAGTTCAGCTTCAGTTCGCAATCGAAACGAGGTTTAAGGGTTTATTTCGAATAAACGAACAAACTTTCAGCAACCTAGCGCGTGGTTTGACAACGATTAGATAGTTCAAAAGCTGAGACGCCAGGCAGTAAAGAACTGCCACAGAAAGTGGTGGCATTATTCATTGTGGTTGACTGCGAAAAGAGCCAAGAATGGGTGTAAACAGCATGATCAACGACGAATTCCGGCGCACGAACAGTGCCTGCCGAAAGGTCGTCAACTGGGAGTTGTCTCAAGATAGGTAAAGGTCAAATTGAGGTTGTGCAAACAGATTTCCTCATCGCTTCAACCGTTCCACCAATGTTTTCCCTCCTGGCGTTGATGCTTGTTGGGGCCGTTTTTGTCTCCCTCATCCTCCTGCGACTTCGCCAGTCCCTCCTTATCGGTTATTTCTTTTGTGGACTTGCCATTGCCAACTTTGGCTTGCTTGATGCAATTGCGGGACCAAGCGCACAAAGCGCCATCTCAACCATGTCTGAAGTGGCATTATGCTGCTGTTGTTCACACTGGGAATGGAGTTTTCATTGGCTGAACTCCAACATTTGCGCCGATACGCATTCTGGGGCGGAGCTCTGCAGGTTGGAGTGACTCTGGCAGTGTCGAGTTTTTTCGTGAGAGCCTTCTTTTCGTTCGCTGGAATCAGGTTTTTGTCGTGGCAGTGGCGTGTGCCCTCAGTTCAACAGCCATCAGTTTAAAGCTTTACCATGACATGGGGATTTCGGCGAGCACAGGCGCGCGGTTTTCTTTGGGTATCGCGATATTTCAAGATCTTTTCGTTATTGCATTTTTAGTTTTTCTTCCAGCTCTATTTCAGAGTGGCGCTGAAGATGTGCCGTTGTTCACATCTATTTTCGCCACAACGTGGAGGGGCGCGGCATTCATTAGCATTTCCCTTTTGCTGGCGCAATTTATCATCCCCCGATTACTCCTTGCAGTGGCCCGCTCGCGGAGCCGAGAGCTTTTCACGATCACAGTGGCCGGCCTATGTATAGGGGTCGCTTTTCTGGCAGCGATGATGGGTTTGAGTCTCCCTCTCGGAGCATTTGTTGCAGGGCTAGCGGTAAGTGAAAGCATATTTAAACACCGCATCCTTGCAGAGGTCACTCCGCTGAAGGATCTTTTTCTTACAATCTTTTTCATCTCAGTAGGCTTGGGTGTGGATCTGAGTTCTGTTTTCACGCACTGGCTACTTCTTACAGGAGTTGCTTCCGGCCTTATCCTTTTCAAAGCGGCCCTTATTACGGCCATTGGAAGGTGGATGCGTCTTTCTTGGCGAGCCGCCGCAACAGCCGGCATTGGATTGTGTAGGGCCGGTGAATTTTCACTTGTTCTGCTTTCAAAAACGGGCTCAATGACAATTTGGCCCGAGGGTTTTCCCCAGGCTCTGATTGCCACAATGGCTTTTTCAATGGCAAGCGTGCCTGCGCTCATGTCTGCTGTAAGCCCATTGGCACGTTTTTTGGATAGTTATTTTCCAGAGCGACGTCCTCGCTTGACTCCAAATCTGAGGCCTTCTCAAAAGATCAGAGCCCTCTCTGGACACGCTGTTATTTGCGGTTACGGTCCCGTTGGACGGAGTTTGGCTGCTGCTCTCGATCGCCAAGGACTCCCCGCACTTGTTATTGATCTCAACGCCGATACTATTCATGAACTTCTTGATGAGGGGATGCCTGCCCTCTTTGCGGATGCGCGGCAACCGGAGGTCTGGGAGCTGGCCGCTCTCCCCTCCGCGCGGCTTGTCGCATTTACTTTCCCAGCCACCCGTGATCTCGCTAATGCCATCGCCCTGGTGCGCGAGCGAAGCCCTGCCCTCCCAATTTTAGCAAGAGCAAAATTTAGCAGCGAAGCCGCCGCCATCAAAAGCACCGGGGTGGATGTTCTGATCCTGGATGAAGAGGAATCTGCACGTGCGCTAGTGGAGAGTGCTCTTCGGGTTTTCAACGTTAGACCCCACGAGAAAACCTCTAACAAAGAAAATTAACAAAGCGCTTTGGGAAAAAGCGAGGGAGAAATTGGCTGCCCAAACATGGGAGTAACAGACTGTTAAAAAACTGGGCATGGGCGCGTTGCCGTTCAATTTGGCAGGCAGGCAAGGCGCGAGGCGCAACCATCCACTCTGCAGGCTTAGCTTGCCGCAGCAACGAAGCTTGCCTGCCTTTAAAAACTGAAACAACCCTCTCAACGAGAATGGTTTTCAGAGACAGCGAGTTGATCATCTTGCCACTCCAATGGCACCAAAGCAGACCGTTCGAGGAAGGAGACGCGGCTTTGCGCAACCTTGTCAATCGAGCAGACGACAATACAGCCCCACCAGTTGCCATCGTGGTCTTGGAACGGATTGCAATGGCCACCGCCGGTGAACAAGGTGCACCGCAGGCCATAGGGGTCGTGCAGATGTTTGGATGAAGAGATGACCTCATCATATGTGACCATCGGACCGTCGTTGTATCCGCGATGCCGATACGTGATCTGGTTGTTGTTGAGCTGTGTGTGGATGTATTAAACGAGATGATACTGCCCGTTGTGCTTGAAGATATGGACGCCCTCGCGGGTCGGTTCCGGATCGATGCCGCCCGCCTGAAAGGATACTGACGATTTCCGTCAGGCTGACCATCCGGTCATTCACCCACCCCATCATCCCGTGCTGCCAGATGAACAAGAGCGTGCCGTCTTCCTCGTAGATTTTCGCGTTAATTAGTCATCGGGAAGTCGGTGGTAAATTCGTATGCCCCGCGGCTTGCCGCTCCCGCTGCGCAGGATATGGCTGCCAACAAAAAGATGATCGCTAGAGCGCTCCTGGCGGGGTATCTCCGAAGGGTCAATTTTATCGGCCAATCCCGATGCAGTTGTGCGTGTCGCGCATGCAATAATTGGTCAGCGGTTTGGTCCCGGCCAGCATATAATTGGCCGGGTCATAAACGTCAACATCTCCGTATTTCATTGATTTATCATCCGATCATTAAAATTCCTCGATGCACGGCGTATTGTCCAGCCAGGCGATCATGTTTAGGACCAGATAATTCCAATTCTGGAAGCCGCGATTGAGGACGGACTCGCCGGTTTCAGGAAGATAATACTCGTGAAGCGCGCCGAAACGTTCGAAGTCCCGACCGAAAAGCCGGACGGTATTCTCGGCCAGATCGCGGGCGGCATCTTCGATGCCGTAGCGGACAAAACCGCGCCAAGTCATGTAGTTCGATATGCCCCAGATGGGGCCGAGCCAGGAGGATGGGTTCCCCATGGCCTTAACGTTATACATTTTTTCCAGTTTCGAGAGGGTGCGCACCCCGAAAGGCGAGTGGAAGGTGCGTTGATCCCAGTAATGCTCCCGTGCCACCCGCTCGGCCTGTTCCTGAGTGGCGATGCCGGCCCACAAACCGAGAAACCCCGACCAGACGCCAATGCGCTGGATGAGGCACGGCCAGTCGCAGGGATATCCGCAGTGCAGCCCCCAGTTGCTGCCCCAGAGGTTTGTCAGCTCCTGACGCCACACATTAATGTCCACGCTGTAGAAGAATCCGTCGCGCTCGTCCCAGCAATGCTGCTGAATCGGCGCTTTCAGCTCGTCCGCTTCGCGGTCATAGTGCCCGGCGATTTCGCCGAGGTTCAATTGTCGGGCCAGGTGAGCGGCCGCGAGCAGTTCCCGGAACATCATGCAGTTCAGGTAGATCGAGCCGGAGGACTTGGGCGGACGGCCATACACGCAAGGGTCATTGTCCACGCCGATGGCGACATCGTCCTGCCAATAGAAAAGCCCGGTGCGCTCGTGGCGATGATGGTTGCGGTAAAAGTTGAGGAAGCTCTGGATGGGATAGAAAGCCTCGCGCAGCCATTCGGCGTCCCCGTTGTCCTGCTTGACCAAGAAGGCGGCGTGCTGGGCGAGACACGGTTTGTGCATGTTCGTGCTGCGGACGTCCTCGGGCCAAGACCAGCCCTTGCGACCAATGCTGATCGGGATATAGCCCGAACCGCTCGCCTCGGCGAAATTCAAGACGCAACCCCGTTCTTAAGGCCGGGCCTCTTCCAGTGCTTCGGCACCCCCGCTTTCAAGCAGGATTTGCCGCAGGGCGACATTCGCCCACCACGAGTCCCAATCCCACAACACATCGTCGTATTGCTTGCTGCCGGGAGTAATGAACGGATACTTCAAGCCCTCGCCGGAAGGCCGGAACATGCCCCGGTAATCTGCCAATACCTTGTTTCGAATCAATTCGCGATAGTTCACAGTTGCTGTTCCTTCTCCTTGTTGATTGGATAATACATCATCGTTATACTCATGGTCTTCAATTCGGCCATCTCAAGCTCGAACCCACCGTCTAGCAAGAAATTTGCAACGCAACCGCGCCGAGTCTTTCGAAAAATCTCTTAGGAGCCGAGATAATAAAGTTGAACATCTTAACTGCTCCTCTGGCCTCCTTGCTTCTTTTTTCCTCGGTTATAGACACCAGGGTATGCTTCTTCGTCAAGCCTTGGCAGAGGGCCACTCTCCTGCAGCATTTTTGCCCAACTAATTTCTGCTCGACTCCTCAGCTTTTTCCTCAGCTCGAAATTTTTCCAGTTCCAAGCTGATCATCTGCCAAGGGAGCACATTGCACTGCTTCTCCCAAGCGGCGTGACGCTCGGCCATCTCCTTGACCCGTTCGGGATATTTCGCTGCGAGGTCGTGGTTTTCAGTGGGATCGACCGAAAGGTCGTAGAGTTCCCAGTCGCCGC
>CALDSX010000021.1 GCA_937924445.1 uncultured Chthoniobacterales bacterium | reverse complement strand
CGCCCCTCTACATACTCCGTCTTCCGATATTCGTAGCCCTCTCGCACTCCAAACGCATGATACAACAGACTTTGACTTATGCCCTCCTATATCACATCTCAATCTTCGTCTAAAAATGAACTTCCCGGATGAACCGGAAATATTAGCATGCCTTTGATCTTGCACTCATTTGCTCGCCAGGCGTTTCGTACTAGCGTTTATTCTTAGCCGGTTGCCATTGAAAAATTGCATGTCTCTGAGGCGACACACCTGGATTTGCAATCTCCGATTATATTTTCGTACTTTTCTGGATTAGCTCCGTATAAGCTGTTTACGGAAGGTTTACTGTAGTTGCCCGGCCGGTTGTTCTGCCGACAGAAGAGAGACCCGTCAACTCAGGCTGAATTGGCCGTCGAACCAATAAATTTCTCTTTTTATGGGTCGGATCATAAAAGACCAGTCAAGAGCGTTTTGCGGAACAAAAGTCAGATCTTGCCAGCGGCAGAGGGTGCTTTCGAAAAGAGCGCTGAAGCAATTACCAAGACTTTAACCCAATAAGAAGATCGCTCTCTATGGGAGAAAGATAAAAATAGTGGACTGCGGAAATTTTTTTCTTGCATTTTTAATAAAAAAAATCTTTTATTAAAAATGAATATCACTTTCGGGATTAACTTGCTCCCTTAATTTCCCCCACCCCTTTTTTTTATTCTCCTCGCTCTCTTTCTTTAAAGAACCTTATGAGCCATCACCTCTCCAGAAACCGATGGTATCACTTATGCACATCCGTTCTTTTGATCCTTTCTATCCTTATGCCGCTTGGGTCCTTGGTGCGATCTCAAGAGGCGGTGGATCTTAATAATGTGCCCTCTGCCCAGCTCAAACAGCAGATCGAAACCCTTTTGCTCACGAAAAAATATGAGGAGTTGATCGAACCTCTCACCGAGTATCTCAAGCGCCTTGAGGAAAATCCCACCCCCAACACCATTGATGAGCGCGAACGCCTTTCCTATTCTCTGGCTTATTGCTTGTTTATCTCGCTCAGGCTAAACGAAAGTGTTCAGCAGCTTCGAGTTTATCTTGAAAAATTCGAGGGAAGAAACCTCACGAGAACTGCTCTGGCCCTTGATATGCTCGGAAGTGCTTTGTTCGGCCTTGCAAAATATGATGAAGCTGCACCCGTCTTCGAGAAATTAATTACCAATAAATTTCTCAAGCCAAGCAGAATTCGGGAATTAAGATTTTTACTTCTTGAATGTTATGTCATTCCCCGACAGTGGGATGTTGCTATTCCACGGCTCGAAGAGGCTGTTAAAGACAAATCCGACAAAGAGTTTTTTGGCCGTTGCGTAGTCTATCTCTGCCAGGGCTACATTGAAACTGAACAGGTTGAAAAAATTTTTGAGTTTCTGCCAGATTTGGAAGCTAGCGGTTCTGTGGCTCGATACTCAATCTCGTTCAATCTTTCAGTACTTAATGGAGCAGATCGTTTACTTAATACAGGAAGAGTAGATCTTGCCCTGCCGCTTCTGCTTATCGTTTCTCCCAAACGTCTGATTGAAACATGGTTGAACGAACAGATTGATATTCATCGCGGCAAAATTGAGGTCGCTAGAGCCCAGACTTCAGATGATTCGTTCGCACAAATCGTGGAGGCCACTGAGAATCTTCGGCGTCTTGAAGCGGAAAAGACAACTTTAGATCAGACTGAGTCTTACGATGAGGAACTGAGGCACAGAGTTGCCCAAGCTTATTTTCGTCAAAGTCGAACATGGGAGGCGCTTTGGATTTACGAAAGCATTATTGAAGATTTTGGTGACAGTAAATACGGCGAAGAAGCAGCTTACGCGGGCTTCGCTATCGCAGCCTCTCTCGGTTTGCTGGAAAGGGCTGCTGACTTTGGCGATCAATACATCGAAAAATATCCGGAGGGAAATAACTTCGACGACGTTGCCCATCAACTCGGACAAATTTATGTTGAGTTGAAGCGATACTCCAGCGTAATAAAACTTACCGACACGCTTTTGGAGATACGGCCTGACTCGTTAATCGCGGATAACCTTTTGTTTCTATCGGGGTTTAGCTTGTTTCAGCAGGAAAAGTTTGATGAAGCTGCAGAGAAATTTGCAGAAATCAGACGCCGATACCCTGAATCCGAGTCTCTCTCCGAGGCAGAGTATTGGAGAGGAATGTGTTTTCTTTTTCAGTCGAACTATTCCGTGGCTTTGGATGTTTTTCGGGACGTGTCCACCCTCCACACTGACACTGTTTATGGTGTTGATGCGACATTTCGCATTGGCGTCTGCCTTTACGCTTTGGAAAAATACGACGAGTCAAAGGCGCAATTACTCGCATTCGTCGAAAAATATCCCCGCTCCCCACAAATGGCCGACGCTCGGGTGATTTTGGGGGACATCTATGGTGGTGAGGGCAACCTGAATGAAGCGCTTAGTAGTTACAGAAGCGTCGAGGCTCTAACTCTCAATCAAGGGCTTATTGATTATGCCGCTCTGCAAATGGCACGCGTTCTTGAGTTGCAGGGAAAATTTGAGGAAATGGAATCGTCTTTGAAGAATTATCTGTTGAAATATGGCACCACAGGGATGTATGCCGAAGCCATTTATCGAATCGGTTTTGCACAGAAATCTCAAGGAAATCTTGAAGGACTCCTTAGAACCTACAGCGAGGCCATACGAAACTATGGAAATGAACGGAAGGCCGTCGGGATGGATTTAATTCTTCGAGATTACATTACTGAATATGCAAACCTGCATGGTAGTCCGCCTATCAAAGAGGCAGAGGAACAACTTAAAGCTGCGCAGTTGCGCGGGGATAAAACCCTGGCGCTTCGATGGCTCCACGGACAGAATCAAATTTTAACGCAATTCCAACTTGGAGCACCTCAATACCTCGAGCTAAAAAGTGAGTTATTAGACGACTCAAGCCCCGCCCTTATGCTTTGGTTGGGACAACTCGCGTTGGAAAAAGGGAATAAAGCATTCGCCCTTGAGAGTTTTGAAAGATTACTCTCCGAGTTTCCCGAGACAGAGTGGAATGAGCCTGCTCTTCTGTCTCTTGCCCGAATGGCCAGGGACGATGGAGATTTTGAAACGGCTATCCTGCATTACGAGGAGCTAAGGAAACAATTTCCCGCCTCCGATTCTGCAGCGCTTTCCTTTGAGGAACAGGCCCTCATTTTGATGTCCAACAAGAAATATAGGGAGGCGATCTCACTTTTGGAATCCGTTTTGGAAGTCAAGGAGTGGCGTGGTGAAATATGGGCTCGTGCATTATACCATATTGGGGAGGCTCGACTTGCGATCGGCGAAGTCGAAGAGGCCTTTGGGTACTTTCAACGGGTCTATGTTCTCTATACCGCTTATCGTGAATGGGCGGCAAAAGCCTACATCCAAAGCGCTCAATGTCTTCTTAGGCTGGGAAAAAAAGAGGAGAGACTCAACACGCTTAAAGAGTTCGTCTCAACAGACTCTTTTCGCGGGTTGCCAGAATATGCCGAGGCCAGTGAAATTTTGTCAAAGGAAAACCCTCCCCCGCAGGCTCAAGAAACGCTCCAGTGAAAACTCGAACGAACTTACTTTCAGTTTTTATTTTCGCGCAGGTCTTTGCCTTCGCGCCCGTTTTGATGGCATTTCCCATTTTTTTTGAAACCACTGAAGGTCAGGTTCAAAAAGCAAATATCGCGTCGGCTTCTGACAAAGCCCTCACAATTCCTATAGAGGGAGGTGCGATGCAGATGCCAATGGACAGAATAAAATTGTGGCGTCTGGAGCCGCCGGAAAATTGGAAGACGGCAGAGAAAGAAATCAAAGAAGGTCGCCCGGAAAAAGCAATCGAGCTGATGCGTCCTTTTGTCTTGACAATCATCCCGCTGCTATCTGTGCCCAAAGGTGACGCACCAGAGTATTTCTTCAAATTTGTGGATCTCCTGCGAAGTCGGCAAGAATATGCAGCCGCTCTGGAGCTTTTACAACGCTGCCCCGATGATGCTCTCAGCGATGTAAGAGTCAAAACAGTGATTTTATCTGCTTATTGTCAAACTATGCTTGGCAATCTTGAGCAGGCCGAGATCAAGCTGAACATGCTTCGTAGTCCTTCAAGAAAGAGTGCTCTTTTTTCGCTTTACAGACTCACCACGGCAAGAATTGCATGGGCCAAAAAGGATCTCCTAACAGCTCTGGATGATGTTGCATCGGTCGTGGCTCTCAAGCGACTTGGCTCAGACTCCTATGCCGAAGCCCTCTATCTCAGTGCCGAACTTTACGATGAATTAGGCGAAGCCATTTCGTCGCAGAAAAAATTGCTCGCTGAAGACGATAGACTCCGAAGGCTCTACGAACAAGACAAAGGGAAAGCTTACGAGACCATGGGCATATTAACATCGGAGAAATCGAGCGTTTCCGCGATAATGGATAACCCACCTGATTTACCGGGTGTTTCCATAGAAATTAGAAAACAACTTGTCCGTGTTTTTCCACAAAGCCCATGGACGACACTCGCAAAGGCAAAGCTTCCTGAGGGGGTTTTTGATAAAGCCATTGTCGACAATGAAAATCAGAGTGGCAAAAAGAAAAAATCTTTATCGCCGCGAAAAAAAGAACCTAATCCAAGTCCAACTCCCGATGATGGAAAGCTTAACACTGATGTGTCTGGCACTGAATCCGAGAATTTTTAACTCTGAAACAAAACAATGAAAAAAAGAAAATCAATAACCCCAATACTCGTAGTCACCGCCATTATTCTCTTTGGAACTTTTGCAACCTTTGGTCAGGATGCTGCTGCAAGCACCCCCGCTCCGCAGGTCAAAGAATTGACCATAATGCAAATGATTAAACTTGGTGGCTGGACCATGTGGTTTCTCGGTGCCTGCAGTGTGGCGACGGTCGCTTTAACGGTTTATAACCTCATCGTCGTTCGGGTTTCAAAAATGCTGAATCCTGTCATCATTGCCGAGTTGATAGACTCTCTTAGCAGACTCGATCTTGAATCAGCCAATCGTATCTGTGACTCCAAGCCCTGTCTCGTGTCCAACGTTGTTAAAGCAGGGCTCACGCGTATTGAAGGAGGGGAGGTACGTCTTGATTCAGTGGAAAAAGGTATGGAAGAGGCTTCCGTTGAGGAAATTGGTGCGATTCTTGTTCCTATTAACTACCTATCTGTCGTAGCGGTTATCTCCCCGATGTTCGGACTGTTAGGAACCGTAAGTGGTATGATTTCCGCCTTTCGCGCAATGGCCATCGGCGGTATGGGGCGTCCGGAACTCCTCGCGGATAACATATCCGAGGCTCTCATTACAACTGCTACAGGTCTTATCATTGGTATTCCCGCAATGATTTCCTATCTTTACTTCAAAAACAAATTTACCTCAATAATCTCTAGCTTGAACCGTGTCGTGGGTAATATTTTCGAAAAATTCAAGGTCGCCGTTAAAAAATCAGTTCTCAACACGGGTTATCCGGAATAAATGAAAGGCCGACTTCACACAGAGCGCCTATGAAAATAAATCAAAGCAATTTCGGGTTAAATGACGATGTCGGATTTCAGATGGCGCCGATGATTGATATCGTCTTCCTGCTGATCATTTTTTTTATGGTCGCTGCAAAGATTAATCAATCTCAGCGTGTTAAACTTGAGTTGCCACTGGCGAGTGACTCCATTGTGCCAAAGGAGGCCAGCGGGCGCATAAATGTATCAATTGATGAAGTAGGACATATTTTTGCCGGCAGTAGCCAAGTTGATGAAGCGGGATTGGCACAATTTTTAGAAAAAAACAAGAAAACCGATCCAAATCTCCGCGTTTTTCTTCGCGCTGATCGTCGTTCGCGTCACAAGGAAGTCCGCAAGGCGATGAAGGTCATAGCGGACGCTGGCATCACAGATATTATTTTTGCGACTTTCCAATCCGATAAATAATCGATCGAATAAACAATAAAATGAAGCTTGACATTGTCAATTTAACTCGGGCTAACGGAGATGATGATTTCCAAATGTCCTCTCTTATCGACATTGTCTTTTTGATGCTAATCTACTTTTTGGTTACTTCAAGCCTTGTAAAAAGTGAGGCTGACCTGGGCATCAAACTTCCGGGAACGGTCGTTCAAAAAACCACCCTAAAAATGCCCGACGAGCAGATTATTGAAATAAACGCTAATGGTTCGGTTATTCTCAACGGTTCGGAATACGACTCCGCTTCGTCGAGGGATATGCCTCAACTTGTCGCGGTTTTAAAACGGTTTCGGCTCTCTTCAGAGGCCGCCAAAAACCCTGCGATGGTTTCTATCCAAGCTCATGACGAAACGCAACATCAACGCGTCATTGACGTGATGAATGCTTGCGCAGCAGCGGAGATAACTCAGGTGACCTTTGGCGCCGGGGATTAGATCAAGTGTGATTCAGCTAAGTTGATAAATACAAACAAATAAAGACAACCTAATAAGAATATGGCCTTTGCATTATCACAAAAAATTGTCGGGGCTCGCAGCCTGCGGGAACGCCGTATCCTTAACTGGCTATTTATCGGCGTCGTGTCCCTCCACGTGATCGTTCTGGGTATTTTGGGTTCAATCGTTATCTTCCGGCATATATTTAAGCGAGAAGTGGCTCTGACAGCTGCGCCGGAGGTGATCAAAAAAATTGAACCTCGCAAACTTGAACATAAAGTTAAGGTTCAAAAACAACAACAAAAGAGCGGACGCCCCAAGCTGCAACCGAGGTTAAGTGCTCAAAAAGTCGCAGAGTTTTCGCTCCCAGAGCTCAAAGCTGAAGCGGCTCCAAAATTGGACCCGCTTAAATCCACTATCCGGTCCTTCGGAGAAAGCGGTATTGGCACCGGCATGGCCGGGGGAAAAGGTTTAGGGGGATTGGGTTTAGGGGTGTCCCAGGTGCGTTTCATGGGTTTTAATGTTCAAACGGAACGGGTGGCGGTATTAATCGACCTTTCCCCCTCAATGGTAGAGGATGAACGAGGGGGTTTCGATGGCTACGAAGCTCTAAAAGATGAAATTAAACAGATGGTCAAAAGTCTGAACAGTGGATCGTTGTTCAATTTAATTGCTTTTGACGGGGCGGTGGATATATACAGCAGAGAAGCACTGCGCGCGTCAAAAGAAAATAAGGAGACAGCGGCAACGTGGATTAACCCTTACATGACCGATAGGGTCAACGTGGAAAAAAATGGCACTCGTCTGAAGAATTATACACCATTACCAAACTCACCGTTGATGAAAGCGACAGGCGGTCCAACTCGATACGATCTTGCTTTCTTGGCAGCGTTTGAGTCAGGTGTAGATACAATATTTATTGTTTCCGACGGAGTGCACTACATTTTGCGGGAACCAACAAAAGAGGAACTTGAAGACCTAGAACGCCGGCAAAAAGCAGTTACAGAGTCGCAGCGCAAGGCCTGGGCCCGCGAAGTGGAGAAAAAGAAAAAAGAGTGGGATGAAATGAACAAACGGCGAGCCAAGCGAGGGCTGCACGCTAAGGTTATTGAAGGGCATGGCTTTGGTGCTGGTCCAGGGTTAAACCTTCGTATAGGCGATAAAGATGTGCTCGACTATCTTGTGTCTGCTGCAAAGGAGATCTACGGTGCAAAAGGACTTCCACTCCCCAAAATTTATTGCGTGGGATATGTGACAACTCCCGAAAAGGAGCAGTTTCTCAAGGATCTCGCTTCGGCTTTCAAAGGACGATTTCGCAGATCAAAGACTCTCGTAAAGCCGATTAAATTCGAATAATCGAAAAAGGTTTATTGTCCTAAAACCATAACCCACTTCTGGTAACAGCCAATAAGTATACCCTTCTCTTTAAAGTGCAATTGTAATATAACCTCCGGATTATCTTATAAGCGACAATTCTTTTGTCTTTTTTGCCAAGTTAAACAACGAACAAATTATTTTGTATCGGTTTTTATCGAAGCAGCTTTAGATTCGGTTGGTCAAAGTCAATTAAGAGACTGCAGTAAGGCGAAATTGAACTCGATCGCCGACCAAGGCGTCATAAGACGGGTTGAGGTAATTCGGATATGCCACCACATCCACAGTCCCAATAAGTTTTTATAAGGCGAAGAAAAAGATATTTTATGGAGTAGCATATTCTTCAAGAAGGGTTCTTCTAACAAACTCGAATTAGGATTAGCGGGTTTGGTTTTGATACGCGTGGGTCAACATGAAGATTCGCTTTTGTACGCCAAACTCGATGACGTTTTGAGAGGCGTTTTTCCAATTGCCTCCGCAGGAATGTAGTTTACTCTTGTAAGGGAGGGAAAATAAGGACTTGATGTTTTCTGGCAGATATGGTCAAAAGAATACAGGAGGCCTCCGAGCACTCGATCCACTCGGGCTAAATCAGGACGGTTGGTGTGAATTACATTAGTGCATGCATTGGCCGAATGAGGAACTTTGCGAACAAGCCAAAGCCAGGCGAAAACGATGCCCAGCAGAGCTTTTCTGGTCCTTGTGGGCCTGTGCGGGCACAGGTGGCATGACAAGTCAGCGATCCGGGGTATTGAGAATAAGAATTTATGTTGCGAAATCTTAGTTTCTGCATCATACAAACGTCGTTTATTAGGCGAAAAGGGAATTGTGCCCTTTGAAAATTCCGTCTAAAGCCTCAACACCCGAACTACTCTACTTTTCTTTCGTATAGTTTATGACCGTATTCGCCCAGCGTTTGGCCAAACTTCGCGCCAATTACGAAGAGCTCATTTCTCGCCCAAACTCCCTAGACACAGGATGGTTCAACGGAGTTTATGAACGTTATATGCATCCCGTTCTCACGGCGGATCACGTGCCACTCGAGTGGAGATATGATCTTGATCCGTTGCGCAACCCTCATCTTTTGGAGCGCATGGGGATCAACGCGGTGTTTAACGCCGGAGCCATTCTCCTAGATGGTAAAGTGCTTGTTTGTGCTCGCGTCGAGGGGTGGGATCGCAAAAGCTTTTTCGCTATCGCGGAGTCCACCTCGGGCACGGAAGGATTCCATTTCTGGGAAGAACCTTGTGTGATTCCCGAAACAGATGATCCGGATACCAACATCTATGACATGCGTCTTGTAGCGCACGAGGATGGGTGGATTTACGGGCTTTTCTGCACTGAGCGTCGTGATCCCTCCGCGCCGGAGAGTGATCAGTCCAGCGCCGTTGCGCAATGCGGGGTCGTTCGGACTAAAGATTTGAGGAGTTGGGAACGCTTGCCGGATGTCAAGACTCCGTCTGCCCAACAGCGGAACGTGGTGCTTCATCCGGAGTTTGTTGGCGGTAAATACGCTCTTTATACCCGTCCGCAAGATGGTTTTATTGACACCGGCTCAGGGGGTGGTATCGGCTGGGCTTTGTGTGACACGATGGAGAACGCCTCGACCGGTCCTGAATATATATTAGATCGTCGTATCTACCATACAATTAGTGAGTTGAAAAATGGTCAGGGCCCTGCTCCGCTAAAGACCAGCGAGGGCTGGTTGCATCTTGCTCACGGCGTTCGCAATACTGCGGCCGGATTGCGCTACGTACTCTATCTCTTCCTCACGGACCTCGCCGATCCGTCGCGTGTGATTAGCAAACCCGGTGGATATTTTATCGCTCCCGTCGGTGCGGAAAGGGTGGGCGATGTTTCAAACGTTGTCTTTAGCAACGGATGGGTTCAGCATCCTGACGGCACTGTTTTTATCTATTATGCCTCTTCTGACACGAGATTGCACGTGGCTACCAGTTCAGTGGAGCGCTTGCTTGATTACGTTAAAAATACTCCGCCCGATGGGCTTCGTTCCACTGAATGCGTTCGCCAGCGTTTGGAGCTTATCCGTCGAAATCGTGGGCTTAATTGAGTTGTCCGAAGTCTACCATCTAATCATTCATCCTTTATGGCTTCCTACGGATATTTCGACGACAACGCACGGGAATATGTAATCACTCGCCCGGACACCCCGCGAGTTTGGTCGAACTACATCGGTTCAAGGCGTTACGGCGGCATTGTCACTACAGGAGCTGGTGGGTATTCGTTCACACGTTCCCCGGCGGAGGGACGAATTTTGCGGCACCGCTATAATTCTATCCCTGCAGAACTTCCCGGACGCCAATTTTATCTTCGCGATCGAGACTCCCACGATTTCTGGTCCGCCGCATGGCAGGCCACCGCAAAACCCTTTGAACTTTACAAAAGCGAGGTTCGTTTTGGGCCGGGTTATACGCTTATCTGCTCGGAATACGATGGACTGGCAATGCGCAGTCTTTACTTTGTTCCGCTTCATGCCGACTTTGAGTATTGGCATCTGAAAGTTACAAATAACGGCAGTAAGTCCAGATATCTACGCTGCTTCGCATTTTGTGAGTTCACCACCGAATGCAATCTCATTAACGACATATTTAATCTTCAATATACTCAGTATATCGGGCGGGCAGTATATGACCGTGCCCTTGGAATGATCGCGGCCGATTCGTGCGCAAATCTTCCCGAAGATCCCTCAAATTTTGCCAACCGCGACCAGGGGCGGCATTGGTGGATGGCGCAATGCGTTGCTCCTGTCACCGGCTTTGACTGCGACCGGGAGGTGTTTGTAGGTGCTTACAATTCTTTTCATAATCCGGCAGCGGTCGTCCGTGGCGCGTGCAGCAATAGCGTCGGTTACTCCGATAACACTTGCGGTGCTTTGCAGTCCGATCTTGAACTGCCACCGGGTGGTTCTGCCGATGTCCTAATTCTTCTCGGCATAGGCCGAGCAAATGAAGTCGGGCACGAGACAGTTCAAAAGTTTGGCCATCTCACCACTTGCGAGCAAGAATTCTCACAGCTCAAAACCTATTGGCACAACTTGCTTGAAATATGCCAAGTCGCGACCCCTGATCCGGAATTTGATTCCATGGCAAACACCTGGGGGGCCTATAACGCATTGATGACCTTTGAGTGGTCGCGCTCTTGTTCGCTTGTTTACACCGGTCAGGAGCGGGATGGCTATGGGTTTCGTGACACAGTCCAGGATTGCCTAGGAGTTACAGCGATGATACCTGAGAGGGTGCGCGAGCGTCTTGTTCTCATGCTGACCGGTCAAGATAGCTCGGGCGGGGCGCAGCCTGAGGTTCGGCCTTGGAGCCATGAACCGGGTGCTATGCCTCCCACTCCGCCGGAAAGATATCGCTCCGACGACTGCCTTTGGTTTTTCAACGCAATCCCCACGTATGTCGCAGAGACCGGCGACTTGGCGTTCTACGATCTTGAGTTACCCTTCGCCGACAACGGATCGGCGAGCGTTCTCGGTCATCTTCGGCGGGCCTTGGAGTTTAACCTCGAAAGAACCGGTGCCAACGGTCTTCCCTGCGGCCTCTCCGCTGATTGGAATGATTGCATTAAGCTCGGATACCGGGGTGAATCACTCTTTGTCGCATTTCAAGTCCGGCTCGGATTAAAGCTTTACTCAGAAATTGCTCTTTCTAAGAATTTGCCCGATGAAGCCGCTTGGGCGCGCGCACAAATGGCCAAGCTCGATGAAAACATCCAAAAAATCGCCTGGGATGGCAAATGGTTCCGCTGGGCGATTTCTGAGGACGGAACCATTTTCGGGACTAAAGATTATCCCGAAGGGCAAATCTACCTAAACACGCAAGCGTGGGCTATTCTCTCTGGAGCGGCCTCTGAGGAACAAGCCCGTCAAGCTCTTGAAAGTGTCCGTTCGCGCCTCGCCTCCGAATGGGGTGTGGCTATTTGCGCGCCGCCATTTCTAAAAACGCCCGTTAAAGTCATGCGCGCAGTGCTTATGAACCCTGGCAACAAGGAGAACGGCGGCATTTTTTCCCACACTCAAAGCTGGGCCGTGCTTGCCGAACTGGCGGCCGGGGATCCAAATGTGGCTTACCGCTATTTCAAAGCCTTTCTCCCCGCCGCTCAGAACGACAAAGCTGAAACGCGAGAGATAGAGCCCTTTGTTCATTGCCAAAGCACCCACTCACAATTCTCACAAAAAACTGGTCGCTCGCGTGTCCCTTGGCTCTCCGGCACTGCGTCCTGGGCACATTACACTGCCATAAACCATATCCTTGGTATCCGCCCCGAACCTGAGGGTCTTCGGATCGATCCTCGCATCCCATCGTCATGGCCGAGCTTTCGCGTCACGCGTGTTTTCCGTGGCTGCCGTCTTTTTATTGAGGTGAAAAACCCGCATGGATGCACTTGTGGGGTTCGCAAATTGGAAATTAATGGTCAAGCCATCGAGGGCAGCCTTGTTCCTATCGGAGCTTTAAGGAACGACTCCCGCATCGTCTGTTTATTAGGCTAAACTTCTTCCTCAAGACCCGTCGCCGACGCCCTCTCCTTCAAGTCTCCCATGGGATCGTTCTGGTGGAAATTCGCACTTGCATCTGCTTGGTGGATGTGATTTCTGTAATGAATAAAACTTTTCTCAAAACGGGGTCATAGCTCAGTTGGTAGAGCGCCTCAATGGCATTGAGGAGGTCTGGGGTTCGAATCCCCATGGCTCCACAATTAGACCCGTCAGGAAAATCTAATCATTTAAAAAAATCCGTCGCGGGTGAGAAATGAACATTGCTACGCATACGACCAGGGGTGTTTACGACGGGGGAAAACGATCTTGTCAATTTACAGTGAGTTGATAGCGTTGATGTTTCATGTCAAAGCTTGCAACGTCGCGTTTATCTAAGGACCGCTCTTGGATTCATTATCTCCGCGTTATGCGGATAGATCATTGGTTGAAGAACGTCTTCATCCTATTCGGGCACATGGTTGCGCTTGGTCTTCTGCCTGGACTCCTTGTGTGGGAGCGCATCCCGACAATTGCGTGGGCCGTCTTCTTTTCACTGATCCCTGCCTGTCTTGTGGCATCTGCTAATTATATCCTCAACGAAATCCTCGATGCCCCGTTTGATCGGACACATCCCACCAAAAAATATCGCGCGGTAGCGGCTGGTTTGGTTAATATCCCCGTACTTTGGGTTCTCATGGCGGGGCTCATTGTGGCTGGGTTCGCTTTTGCGCTCTGGTTTTTCAATCTCTCCTATAACCTTTCCCTGCTTTTGCTTCTGATCAGTGGGCTGGTTTACAACGTGCGGCCGTTCCGCTTCAAAGACCGGGCGTTCCTTGATGTGATCGCTGAATCTTTCAACAACCCAATTCGACTTTGGCTAGGTTGGTATTCCTTAGGACCCGCAAACTCCTTTCCTCCTCTGTCGATTCTTCTTGCGTGGTGGTTTTTCGGTGCATTGCTCATGGCAGGAAAGCGATATTCCGAATATCGTTTTATCGGCAACGCTGATCGTAGTGCGCGCTACCGTAAATCATTTTCTGTTTATACTGAGAGGAGTCTGGTTATCTCGATGATCGTTTATGCGAACTTTTTTTGCTTCTGCATGGGCGTGGCAATCACCCATTACCGTCCCAATCTCATTTTCGTTTTCCCGGTAGTGGTTGGCGCGATCGGCGTGTATTTTAATCGAGCCATGACCGACGAGGGTGCACGACTTGAACCCGAGGAGCTTTTGAAAAACCCGCTCATTATCGCTGCCACTTTTCTTACTGTCGTTATTGGAGCAATCCTGGCATGGCTGCCTTTTGATCTTATTAATGCCTTCGGCTTTCTCAAACTCATTCCTGGCGGTTGAATTTGGCTGCTTAAAACCACAAGAAGTTGGCCTTTTTGGCTTAGACAACTAACTGTGCGGTGTTCGCCCTATCTAAGGGTTGCTGCCAAATTTTACACATGCAGTAAAAGAGATTTTCCATCGGGCTTGACGCATCGGAGGGCACGCGCTTTATAATGACCTTCACATGCAAGACTTCGAAAAACTTGGGATTTTTTATTTAGGCCGGGGAGTTCCTTCAGACAACGCTGGTGAAAACGCATCGGAGCCGGAGCTATTGCTCTATGACTCCAAGGACATGGTCACTCATGGCGTATGCGTCGGCATGACCGGCTCAGGCAAGACCGGACTCTGCATTGGGTTCATTGAGGAGGCTGCCATCGATGGTATTCCCGTTATTGCTATTGATCCCAAGGGAGACATTCCCAATTTACATCTCACCTTTCCAAATCTTGACGCCGCCAGTTTTCAGCCGTGGATTAACCCTGAAGATGCCAGGCGTAAAGGAATGTCCGATGAAGAATATGCCGCCGCACAAGCTGATCTTTGGAAACGGGGACTCGCTTCCTGGGGCCAGGATGGAAACCGCATCCGTAAGTTGCGCGAAGCAGCTGAGGTTGTCACCTTCACGCCAGGCAGCACCGCAGGCATTCCGGTTTCCGTGCTAAAATCGTTCTCAACGCCCTCTCCAGAGGTTATCAACGATGGGGAGCTACTTGCCGAACGCGTTGCCACTGCCGCATCGAGTTTGCTCGGGTTGGCTGGCATTATGGCAGACCCCATGCAGAGCCGTGAACATATCCTGCTCTCAACAATTTTTGAGACTGCCTGGAAAGAAGGGCGAGACCTTGACCTCACAAGCATTATCTTGGCGCTACAAAATCCTCCTGTTAGCCGGATTGGAGTTCTCGATATCGAATCATTTTTCCCCGCCAAAGACCGTTTCACCCTTGCGATGGCACTCAATAATCTCCTTGCATCGCCATCTTTTTCCTCATGGATGGAGGGTGTGCCGCTGGACATCCCCTCTATCCTCTACACCCCCACTGGCAAACCTCGCGTCTCCATTTTTTACCTTGCTCATCTCGCGGACAACGAACGAATGTTCTTTGTTTCGCTGCTGCTCAATCAAATCGTCTCATGGATGCGTTCCCAACCAGGCACCACCAGCCTACGTGCGCTGGTTTACATGGACGAAATCTTCGGCTATTTTCCGCCCACTGCGAATCCTCCCTCTAAAAAACCGCTGCTTACTCTGCTCAAACAGGCCCGCGCCTATGGCGTCGGAGTTCTTCTCGCCACGCAGAACCCTGTTGATCTCGACTACAAAGGACTTTCCAACACCGGCACATGGCTCATTGGACGTCTCCAAACCGAACGGGATAAACTCCGCATCATGGATGCTCTCGAAGGCGCATCCGCAGCCGTCGGTGCCGCCTTTGACAAAACGAAGCTCGGCACACTCATCTCTGGCCTTGGCAATCGCATATTTCTCCTCCACAACACCCATGAAGACGCGCCTGTCGTGTTTGAAAGCCGATGGGTTATGTCTTACCTGCGCGGCCCCCTCTCCCGAGACCAGATCAAAAAGCTCACGGATCCTCTCCGCCCCTCATTTGTCAGCGCAAAATTCCAAGTCACGGCTCCCGCGGCGGGGGTGCCACCGGTGCTTCCACCCGATATCAGTCAGTCTTTTGTACCTGTTCGAATTGCTGCACAAAGTGGTTCTCAGCTTCATCTGCTTCCGGCTCTTCTTGGAGCCGCAACAGCTCACGTGGTGGATTCAAAACTCGGCGTGGACACGAACATTGAAATAGCTGTAGCAGCAAAACCGCCAGCCGATCCAGGAGCCGATCCTTGGGAGGAAGCCATGCATCTAACCTGTTCCATCTCGGAACTTGATAGTGAGCCCCCGGCAGGGGCCTATTTTGCCCAATTGCCAGAGAGTTTGATGAAGCCAAAGAATTTTCAAGCCTGGCAGCGCGCTCTCGTTAGCTGGGTCTATCGCAGCGCTAAGGTTGAATTATTCAAAAGCCCTTCTTCCGGTGCGGTTTCTAAACCGGAAGAAAATGAGAGAGATTTCCGTGTTCGCCTTGCCGAGAGCTTTCGCGAAGAACGCGACCGTCAGGTGGATTTGCTCCGAAAAAAATATGCCGCTAAAATCGCCGCACACAAAGAACGCGTCGCCCGCGCCCAAGCCACCTTGGAGCGCGAAAAATCGCAGGCAAAATCTCAAAAACTTCAAGGCATGATAAGTTTTGGCACCGCGATACTTGGAGGCCTTCTCGGAGCTCGAAAACTCAGCGCCACAAACGTAGGACGGGTTGCCACCAGTGCCCGGGGCATTGGCCGAACCATGCAGGCCGAAGACGATGTCCGTCGAGCAAAAGAAGCTGTCGAGAGCCGCGAACAAACACTGTTCGAACTTGAGGAAGAGATGAACCGTGAGCTTGCTGCGCTCACCTCAAAGATAGATCCCTTGACGGAAACTTTTGAAACCTTGGCTTTGCGTCCCAAAAAGACCGAAATTTCCCCAAGAACCGTCAGAATCATCTGGCTTCCTCACTGGCGTTCAACCGACGGCAAACTTTCTCCAGCCTGGGAGTGATAAGCTTCGCATAAATTGAACCTACCTTTGACGCTGTCTCTCACGGAGTCAGGCAAACAGCCAAAGTTGACTGCCAAATCAGACACTTTGCCCTCTGCGGCAAGCAGCGATATGCAGGCAGGGTATCTATGCTCCTAAGAATGCCTTGTCGATGATCAACCCAACGGGCTAACCTTAACCGCATTTCTCGCATCTGTTCTACTGCAGCTTGTTCTTTCCTGTCGTGGTTTGTTGCTTTTGCTTGCTTCGCGGGCGGTATGTTTGCATGCTGCCCTTCATCTCGCGCCACGCGTGCTTTGCCACACCCGGAAATTCCTGCGCCTCGTCACCAAAAGTGTAAGAAATGCGGGTTAAGCCTTTAAATATTCAGAGCATGCAGCACTAAAGCGCTCCCCCCCTCCATAATTCTCAGGCGTGAGATTCTCATAAATGCACCAGAAGAAGCTGCTAGAAAAATACAACTCTTTTCATACCATTGACTCATCTCTAATCAATTCAGGTGCGATACTGAACCGGCTGCAAGGAGATGGACTGCCAGTAGAGTTTCGCCCTAGCAGCCTGTCGGACTTTTCCAAATCTGCGGCTTGAAAAAGTCCGAGGAAAAAGAGAATCGGGAACATGGCCGCGCGATTCATCAGTATAGACCGGGAGACCCCGCTCTTGTTGCCCCCGGAATGAGAGATTGGGTTCCGGAAAAGCATCTGAGCCAGTTCATCCTGGACGCAGTGGATCAGATCGATTCGAGTTCGGCGAAGGTCAACCACCGGGGGTGTGGCAGCCAGCAATATCCGCCACGCATGCTGCTTGCGTTGCTTATTTAAAGCTACAGCCGCGGGATCTTTTCGAGCCGTGCCATCGAGCGGATTTCCTCGAACTTTTACCAATCGGGCGACGAATGTCGCCTGATTGGTAAGTCCGACAGGCTGCCGGAGGGCGAGAAAAACAGGAACTTGGTCCTTTGGGTGCGCAGGCGGTTGATGGGTGAGCGTGCGGTGAACTTAGCGGCTCAGTTTGGCTATCGCGGGGGCAGTGGAGTTACTCATGCCGTCAACCGAATCGAGCAAAACGCGCTTACCGACAAATCCCTCCGAAAAGCTATGGACAAATACCGCGAGGGTTAACGTTTCATGGTCTGACCCCAAAAACAAAAACCTCGCCGACGTTGGCCAGATACATGTTGGCGCACGGCTCGTTCGGCCTGGGTTCGATAGCAGAGCGGACTTTGCCCTATTATTTCTCAAGCGCGTGTTGGCCGACCGTGTTGAATCCGTCAATGAACCGTCTGAAGGCGTCGCGCCCGTTCTTGGCGAGCAGAAAATCGAAGCCCTCGCGCCCGTTCCAGAAAACCATGGCATGGGCTCCTAGCCCGACCGTCGCGTCATTGGCGCGCTTGGCGTTTTCGATGCCGAGCCTGCGCACAGCCGGGGCGTTGGAGGTCATGGCCCCGTCTTTGAAGACCGGCTCGGCGAAAAACGACGGGGTGTACATTCAGACATCCTGACCACTACGAGGGAGGAGCAAGGAGTCGAGGAAAACCAATCAACTGAGTTGAAAGGTTTGAGGCAATGAGTTGATAATGGAGAATCCCGCAAATTCAGCTTCCGATATTCCCCTCTACCCTCTAGCAG
>CALDSX010000020.1 GCA_937924445.1 uncultured Chthoniobacterales bacterium | reverse complement strand
CATGGCAAAGTGAGCTTGGAATGGACGCTGGTGTGCGTGTCATCCAATCAGCGCCGCCTTCATCGCCTGATCAGCACAAAATCATCGCCGAGCCACCCGTTGGCGGCCTGAAACAGGCAGATTCTGGCTCCCACCCAAGCTCCTTGGTTTCAATTTTCGGAAAGCTGACTTCAAAATCCGCGAGCACTCGCCGAAAACCCACCGGATGAAAAATTTCCTCGAACTTTTACCAATCCGGCGACGAATGTCGCCTGATTGGTAAGTCCGACTGGCTGCTAGGCAAAGAAAAAGCCATCTTTGCTGACCGGGAGGAGAAATTGGCTCAGGCCAGGTTGTAATGACAAGCCAAACGACAATATCAACCTGCCCGCTCTACGATTCTCATCCTCGCTTTTTTCCAATTGACGTTGAACGAATACAGAATTACGAGAGCATCTCATCCACGAAATGCGTGTTTCACGAGCCGATCTTCACCTGCACTCCAAATTTAGCGACCGTTCTCCAGAGTGGTTATTAAGGCGTTTTGATTTTCCTGACAGCTATTCGGAGCCTGTGCGCCTCTACGAAACGCTAAGGGGGCGAGGTTATGATTTTTTCACGCTTACAGATCACAACACCATAAACGGTTGTCTGGAATTGGCCGGTCGTCCCGGGGTTTTTATCAGCGAGGAGCTCACAACCTACTTTCCGGAAGATCGGTGCAAAGTGCACCTGCTTGTTTGGGATATCACTGAAGCGCAGCATCGAGACCTCGCGAAGGCGCGGCAAAATGTCTTTGAACTAGCGGATTATTTGCATGACAACGACATCGCACACTGTGTGGCGCATCCGCTTTTTGATCTGAACCAAAAATTGACCACGACGCACATCGAGCGGTTACTCCTTTTATTCAATCACTTTGAGACGGTGAATGGGCTGCGTGATGCAGCATTTGGTAATACGCTGACGTTTATACTCGACCGTCTCACGCAGGCGACTTTGGAGCGGTTGGCCGAAAAACATCATATAGAGCCACGCGGCCCGCGGCCCTGGTGCAAAATAAGGCTCGGTGGCTCCGATGATCATGGCGGTTTGTTTGTCGGTTCAGTCACGACATTTGTGCCGGAGAGCCATGACGTAGGAGAGTTCCTCAGCCATGTCATGGCCGGGAGGGCAGAGGTCTCCGGACAGGGAGGTGATCCAATCAGCTTGGCACACAGTCTTTACAACACTGTTTTTCATTTTTTTCGTGGCAAGTTCTCGAAGAACGTGCATGGCACAACGGATCTTATCGAGCGGATGTTCTCAAGGTTTTTGGAGGGCAAAAATCCCACGGAATTTTCTTTTGCGGAGAAACTAGGATTTCTAGCCGAAGGCATCGTCTCTGGCCGAATCTTTGAATTGGCAAATCCTGCCCATGCAGGTTTATGGCGGGAGTTGGGCGAATATTTTAACAGGGATGATCTCAACCGACGTTTGCGTCAGATCACAGCTGGAGTTGACGAGCCAGAGCGGCGGGCGTTTCTCATGGCCAACTACGTTGCCAACGAGCTGGCCTTCCGATTTTTCACCAAGTTCCTAAATCAACTTAGTAATGGAAATTTTTTTGAAAGTATCCAGGCCATAAGCGGTCTTGTGCCGGTAGCGCTTTCATTGAGCCCTTATATTTATGCTCTGCAAAGTCAATGCCCTTCTCGACGTCGTTTGCGGGCGTTTGCTATGGAGTTCGCTGACGGGGAGCTTCCTCCCGCTGACGGGGAGCTTCCTCCTTTTCTTTGCAACGTTAAAAGGGCATGGTTTACTGACACTCTTGAGGATGTGAATGGTGTTACGACGACGATTCGACGTCTGACCGCGGCCGCCGTGGCATCCGGGCGTGATCTTACAGTGGTCACTTCGCGTGATGCGGTGCATATTGATGACATTCCTATTAAAAACTTTAAGCCCATCGGGGAGTTCGAACTCCCGGAGTATGAGCTTCAAAAGCTGAGTTTCCCGCCGGTGCTTAATATCCTTGATTGGGTGCGCCGGGAGCGTTTCAGCGAGATTATCGTGAGTACGCCAGGCCCAATGGGTCTTTGCGGTTTGTTGGCGGCGAAAATGTTTGGCTTGAAAGTTTCAGGGATTTATCACACCGACTTTCCGCAATACGTCAGCATATTGACTGACGATAGCTTTCTTGAGACTTTAACTTGGAACTACATGCATTGGTTTCACAGTCAGCTTGACACTGTGTTTGTTAACAGTGAATTTTACCGAAGGTGCTGGATTGCGCGGGGTATTGCGGAGGAACGACTTCGAATTCTTCCGCGCGGGCTCGATACGAAGCTCTTCCATCCCTCGCGGCGCGACCCCGCTTTTTGGGAACGCCTCGGAGGGAAGCGTAATTTTCTGACGCTCGTTTACGTGGGGCGTGTTTCAAAGGAAAAAGATCTCGATGTGCTCGCTGCAGCATGGGAGATTTTACGAAATCGAAAAGAGGGTCTTCAACTTGCTATTGTCGGTGACGGTCCCTATCTGGGAGAACTTAAGACAACCCTGCCGGATGCCCTCTACACCGGCTACCTTTCAGGGCTTTCGCTCGCCGCAGCCTACGCTTCGTCAGATATTTTCGTTTTTCCAAGCACGACAGACACCTTTGGAAATGTGCTCCTTGAGGCGCAAGCGTCCGGTCTGCCATCGGTGGTCTCCGACATTGGTGGCCCCAGTGAATTGGTGCGAGATGGGGTGGACGGTTTTATCTCTTCTGCGTTTGATGCGAAAGAGCTGGCCTTTGCCATCGAAAAGCTTGCTGACGACCCGGCGCTCCGGGAGCGCATGTCGCATGCCGCCCGCGATGCTGTCTGCGACAGGGATTGGAGCGCTGCTTTCGAAATCTTCTGGAAGCTTTGTGGAGAGCAGGAATAATTGACTAAGAACAGGCTTTGCCTTAGTTAGTAATTTGGTCACGTCGCAAAAACGGTTCACGCACGAACGCCCGACTTCACCTTAATATGCTAACCTGGATACTGAAGAAAATTTTCGGCTCTAAAAATCAACGTGAATTGCGTCGCCTATTGCCGATCGTGGAACGCATCAATGGCATCGAGCTTGAATACCAAAAGCTCAGTGATGAAGCCCTTCGTGAGAAGGTCGCTCAATGGAAAGCCCGGCTGTCGGCCATCGAGGATTACGAGGCGCGACAAAAAGAGCTTGACGAACTTTTGCCCGAGGTATTTGCCGCAACAAAAAACGCTGCCCGACGTTTGTGTGGAAAGAAATTCACCGTTTGCGATCAGCCTGTTGAGTGGCAAATGATACATTTCAATGAACAACTCATAGGCGGTATTGTTCTTCACCGTGGTAAAATTGCGGAAATGGCCACTGGTGAAGGTAAAACACTCGTGGCCACGCTTCCACTCGTGCTCAACGCACTAGCTGGCCGCGGTGCCCATCTTGTCACTGTGAATGATTACCTGGCCCGCCGTGACTCTGAGTGGATGGGACAACTTTATTCGATGCTCGGACTGACTACAGGCTGCATTCAAAATGATCAGCCGCCGGCAGTTCGGCGAGAGCAATATGCCTGTGACATCACGTATGGAACCAACAGCGAATTCGGTTTTGACTATCTCCGTGATAATGGCATGGCAACCTCACGCGAACAGCAGGTGCAACGGGGCCATGCCTTTGCGATCATTGATGAGGTGGATTCCATCCTGATTGATGAAGCCCGGACGCCGCTTATCATCAGTGGCCCAGTCACTGTCTCCTCTCACCAGTTTGAAAGGTTCAAACCTTTGGTAGATCAACTGGTGAAAAAACAAACCCTTCTCACCAATAGGCTCGTGGCCGAAGCCAAAGAATTGCTTGAATCCGGCGAAACAGAGGAGGCGGGTCGTCTTCTGTTCAAAGTCAAACTTTCTCAGCCTCGCAACAAACAATTTCTTCGCCTGCTCGAAGACCCAGAAAATCGTCGCATCCTCGATCGCGCCGAGCTTTCGTTTTATCAAGACACCCGCAAAGAAGAATTATTCAAACTAAAGGAAGAACTCTATTTCACCATTGATGAGCGCCAACATGAGGCTGATTTGACTGAAAAGGGCCGACAATTTCTCAATCCAGATGATCCCGACGCTTTTGTTCTTCCTGATCTCATAACGAAATTCAGCGAGATTGACATCGATCCGAATTTAGATGATACCGCCAAAGAAAAAGCCAAACAGGAGGCGCAATTACACTGCGACTCCCAGGCTGAGCGCATCCACAATATCTCCCAACTCCTCCGAGCCTACTGCCTTTACGAAAAGGATGTCCATTATGTGGTCGAAGATAACAAGGTTGTTATTGTGGACGAATTTACTGGAAGAAAAATGCCCGGACGACGATGGAGTGATGGTCTCCATCAAGCCGTTGAAGCCAAGGAAGGCGTTCAGATTGACCGCGAAACTCAGACTCTCGCAACAATTACTATTCAGAATTATTTTCGGCTGTATCAAAAGCTTGCCGGCATGACCGGTACCGCAGAGACCGAAATCAACGAATTTCACGACATTTACAAACTTGATGTTGTCGTTATCCCCACACACAAGCCGTGCATTCGTATTGACTATAACGACAAAATCTACAAAACACGACGCGAGAAACTTAACGCCGTCATCGAATGTATCCGCGAGGCTCACGCCAAGGGACAACCTGTCCTTGTAGGCACCACTAGTGTCGAGCAGTCTGAAGTGCTATCGAGAATGCTCAAAGGACGCAAGATTCCACACAACGTTCTCAACGCCAAATACCACCGCCAGGAAGCGGAGATTGTTGCGCGTGCCGGCCATGTCGGCACTGTCACCATCTCGACAAACATGGCGGGTCGAGGCACCGACATCAAACTTGGCGAAGGCGTAGCCAAACTCGGCGGCCTGCTCGTTGTTGGAACAGAGCGCCATGAGGCCCGACGCATTGATCGCCAGCTCCGCGGTCGCTGTGCACGCCAGGGAGATCCAGGAGCATCTATCTTTTTTGTCAGCTTCGAGGACGATCTTATGCGTAACTTCGGCGCTTCCGAGCGGATGACAAAGATGATGGAACGGCTAGGTCTTGAAGATGGTCAGGAACTCGAGCATCCGTTGCTAAACAAATCTGTCGAAAACGCCCAAAAACGCGTTGAACAACGAAATTACCTCATCCGAAAACGCACCTTAGAATTCGACGACGTGATGAACAAACAGCGAGAGGTTGTCTACGAATTCCGTAACGAGGCGCTCGACGCAGAGAACCCTCGCGATCTCATTGAAGAGATCATTTGCGAACATTTGCCAAAACGCATCTCCAGCTTTATTAACACCGACACCGGTTCACAACCTGATTACGACGGCCTGCTGCACTGGGTCAATGTCACTTTCCCGCTCGGGCTCACAAAGGAAAAGGCTCAATTTGAGACGCGTTCACCAGAAGAAAACATCGTCTTCCTCACCGAAAAAGTGAGAAAAGCATACGAAGTAAAAGTCTCACACGAAAATCCAGAGGCCATTAAAAGCCTCGAACGACATACTATCCTTTACGCCATAGACCGCCTCTGGCAGGAACATCTTTATAACATTGACGCCCTTCGCGAGGCAGTTTACCTGCGCGCGTACGCCCAGAAAGATCCTTTAGTCGAGTTCAAAAATGAGGCTTACGAAATATTCATTGGCCTTATGGACTCAATCCGCAACGAAATCTTATCTAGCCTTTTCCGCAGTTCGACAAACATGAATTATATCGAGCGACTTCTCGGCGGTGGAATTCCCCACGAAATGCTGCTCGAATCCCTGCGCAATGTCCGGGCGCATCAGACCACTCAAAGTTCTTCCCCGACAGGTGGTGCAAGCGAAAGTGGAGGTGCACAGGAAGATAAAAAAGTCATTATCCCTGTTCGACGTGATATGCCAAAAGTTGGCCGGAATGATCCTTGTCCGTGCGGTAGCGGAAAAAAATTTAAAGCTTGCTGCGGTCGCACTGCCTAATCTCACGCCCAGATAACCGTCTAGAAAGTCTATTCTCCCACCGCGGCGCGACTTTTATTTCACCTGTAATCCTCCTCCCCCGCCAAGTAGCAGGTTTGCCATGCTTTAGCTGCCTGACTAAAGAAACAAGGCATGCAGATCTCATCATATGCAGATTTGAGAGGAAAGGACTAGATCAGAATCGAATAACAATCCCCGCCTCAGCCGTGTGCCCGAGCACAGGCGCGCTTTCCACGCCAAAAACCAACAGGCGATAACCGGCGGATAGACCAATCGCCTCCGAAAAGTTCACGTTAAGGCCAGCAAAAGCTTCACCGCCAAGCTCCCAAGAAGAAACATTTGCATATTTACCCACCTGTAAGTCACAATGTGTTGCTCCAATGCCGAGCCCCGCATAAATATCTAAAAATTTGGTTGCGGACACATTCATTGCAAGGTTGGCATTCACTGGTATGAAGGTTAAATCAGCGTTTATGTTGAGGTCGGTCGAGAAATCTTGTTTCCCTGAACTCACATTGAAAGATGCCTTGTCAAACCCAGCGGTGTAGTACCCCCCAGAAATCTCGAATGCAAGCCCACTCAATCCCCTGTAGCCGAAGCCTAATAATGCTCCGGATCCCGGCTTGTAAGAAAGATCAAAGTCGACTTTTTTACCGAAAGCACTTCCGCTCACATCAATATTTTGCATCCAAAGAGCGGCTCCACGGGCGGTAATGTATGGGCCCACCTTATCGCTACCGGCCTGCGCGAATATCGAGAAAAGTACGAATGCAATACAACCGAAAATTATTTTGCGGGTGATTGGGGTGATCATGTTGCTGGCTTTTTAATGATAATTTTTTGGATTGTTAAGCTGGATAAAACGGAGACGTGACTTTGGATTTTCTTTTCATCCAAGGTTGAAGACCGAGTGGGAAACTCAGAGACAGACGTTCATTATCCTTTTTAGTGTGCCGGGGCAACAAAAAAATTGATCTCCAAAGGAGTTATCACGGAAAGCTGCAACAAAGGGACTGCGATAAAGAATTTCTGAGACGTCCTCGTCATGTGGACAGTTCTAAAATGTTCAAGGGTGGATGTATGAAACCACGAGCCTTAAAGTCGAAACTCAATTAGGTTCCATGAGCATGTTTGCTCGAAAAGCCTCGGGCATGATAAATTGAGAGCGCCAGCACCATCCGCAGGAATGAGAGAATTGAGGGCGGGATTTTCTCATTAAGAAGCGACTAATCATCTGCCAGTTTATACGAGTTTTTGTCAGTAAAAATATCCTACCCACAACTTTTGGCCACTTTAGGTTTTTATTCTGATAGCTAGAGCCATGAAGTCCATA
>CALDSX010000019.1 GCA_937924445.1 uncultured Chthoniobacterales bacterium | reverse complement strand
ACCTTGCACAGAACTTTGCAGCTTTTGAGCGTTCACCCGTTTGAGAAAGTGCCTCTGCATCAACTACTTACAGAAATGGATTCCAGAGATTTGCATACCTTAGATTCTAACCAGTTGATGCTGTGGGACTTATAACCGGACAATCGTGGTTTACTAAATAGATCCGCGCACTGAGAAAAACATTCATTCCTTCGCAGTTCAAAGTGACACGTTCTGCCTCTGCCCTCGTTTTTCACCCGTATCCGATTTGAAAGCTCCCATATTGTGCTAGCATCTCAATCTACTACTGAATGAATTCCATCGTCTTCCATACCCTTGACCTTAGAGAAGAAACCGCCTCTCTGCTTCATCTTGCCTCTCGCAACAACGGATCAGAAAATTCCAAAGGCGGCTCGCCCCGCCCTCCAAAAAACCGAAACGATCGTCCCCAAGAGGATCCTTCCGGCGACCCGAATTTTAATTGGCGAGGAATGCTTCTCTTCATGATCGCATTCGCTCTCATTGGTGGAGCTTTTCTCTTCCCACGCAACCCACCAGGAATAGAGGAACTGTCCTATGGGAAATTTCTTTCTCTCCTCGAAAACGGACGCATCCTTGCAGATGCAAACCACCCCTTGGAGCTTGTTGTTGACGAATCAAGCCGCACCCAGGTTCTCCGCGGTGCCTATCTTGCCGATGCGCCCACCTCAGAGGAGGTAAACTCCTCTCTTCCTGAACAACGACCGTCGGCAACGCCCAACCACAACCAGCGCAGCCAACAGGCAGGTGCTCAAAATGAGGCAACATCCCCCCCACGGCGTTTGTTCCGAACGGTCCTCTTTCTGAATAGCAGCGTTGACATTGAAGATCGCCTAGGGGCACACGGCCTTACGCTGACAAAAATCCTCCCTCAAAGTAACTATATGGGCTCTTTAATTGTCACGTTTCTGCCCGTTGTTCTCGTGCTTTTAATGCTTTTCTTTCTTTTTCGTCAACAAATCCGCATGGCAGGAAGGGGGGCGATGAATTTCGGTAAGAGCCGAGCCAAAGCTCTTACGCGTGACCGGAACAAAGTGACTTTCAAAGACGTTGCCGGAGTTGAGGAAGCCAAAGAAGAGGTCCAGGAAATCGTCGAGTTTCTCAGGGATCCCAAGAAATTTCAAAAGCTAGGCGGGCGGATTCCTAAAGGGATTCTCATGGTCGGACCTCCAGGAACTGGTAAAACCCTCCTGGCTCGCGCCATCGCAGGCGAGGCGGATGTGCCTTTTTTCAGCATTAGCGGATCAGACTTCGTTGAAATGTTCGTCGGTGTCGGGGCTTCGCGTGTTCGCGACATGTTTGAGCAGGGCAAAAAGTCGGCCCCATGCCTAATTTTCATCGACGAAATTGACGCTGTGGGACGGCATCGCGGTCATGGTCTTGGCGGAGGGCATGATGAGCGGGAGCAGACCCTCAACGCACTCCTCGTCGAGATGGACGGGTTCGACACTCAGGAGGGCATCATTATCATCGCAGCCACAAATCGTCCTGATGTTCTCGACCCCGCACTACTCAGACCGGGACGTTTTGATCGTCAGATCACAGTCAACCTTCCCGATGTAAAGGGTCGCCAGCAAATCCTCGCCGTACATGCAAAGAAAATTAAACTAGCCGAAGATGTTGATCTTGCTGTGATTGCCCGAGGAACACCCGGTTATTCCGGTGCCGAGCTGGCCAACGTTATCAACGAAGCGGCCCTCCTCGCCGCAAGGCGAGGCCTCAAAGCTGTTGGAAAGGCCGAACTCGAAGAGGCCCGAGACAAGGTTCGCTGGGGACGTGAACGTCGCAGCCTCGCACTCAGCGAAAAGGAAAAGGAAAACACCGCTTATCATGAAGCCGGTCACGCGCTACTCCTCGAACTTCTGGAAAACACCGATCCGTTGCACAAAGTCACAATCATCCCACGCGGCCCCTCGCTTGGCTCCACAATGTGGCTTCCTACCGAAGACAAATACACCAGCCGCAAAAACGAGTTGCTCGACCGCCTTGTCGTTATCATGGGCGGGCGTGTCGCAGAAGAAATTGTCTTTGGAGACGTCACCAACGGAGCTCGTGGCGACATAAAACAAGCCACTCAGATCGCTCGTAAAATGGTCTGCGAATGGGGAATGAGTGAAAAACTCGGCATGATAGAATACGGCGATCATGATGATTATGTCTTCCTTGGCCGCGAAATTAGCCGTTCTCGGGACTACAGCGAGGCAACAGCCCAAGAAATCGACCAAGAAGTCAAAAAATTATGTCATGATGCCTACATTAAGGCGAAAAACCTCATTCTCGAACATCGTGAGAAACTTGAAACCATCGCGAAAGCTCTTCTCGAATTCGAAACTCTCGACGGCCAACACGTTCGCGATATCATCGAGCACGGACAAATGAAAACCCCTCCTTCCGCACCGACAAATAAAGGCAAAAAAACCGGTGGCCAAAACCAAAAACCGGATGACGCTTCCGAACCCTCTCCAGCCCCTAGTCAACCACTTGCCGATGGTCTCGCCGGAGCTCCTGCATAACAGGCACAAAATGAACATCTCCAACGTCCTTTTTGCTAGCTCGAATTCGTTCGCCCTTTGGCTTTACCCCGAAAACGGCGATTGAAGTAAAAAAAGAGGGAGTGTCGGGCCATCAAATCACATAGGCTCCGCATGGGCCCTGACCGGTATGGGCCTCGGCAGTCGGGGATCTTGGCAAAAGCGGCGCGATTGGTATTTCAAAG
>CALDSX010000018.1 GCA_937924445.1 uncultured Chthoniobacterales bacterium | reverse complement strand
TTTCTGGGCATAGCCGATCTGCCCCAACCAGCAGAAGAAGGAGACCATGCCACCAAAGGGTGTCACCGCCTTTTGCGTGCTGCTCATTTTGATCTCGCCTCCGCCAAAAATCGGTGCGAAGGTTCGTGTATCGTTTTGTACAGTCGCGGGAGTGCTTGTTTTTTTCACACATCACCATGCATAAACCCCCTCCGTGCAAAACGAACTTTTTTCTGTTGCGTTCGGGGGGGGTAATCTATTCTTCGGTTACTGATGGTCCCATGGTGGGACTACCTGAGCAGTTACCAACCAAAAATTGGTCTTTTCTCAGTGCGCCCTTGGTAATGATCTTTGGTGCTGCTCGAGATATTACGGCCAGATTGTTAGTCAAAAGGCGCGATGATCAAACAGTCAGTGTAGAATTCGGAGAAAGATGGAATCTGGTTTAGTTCGACCAGAGTGAGGACGTCGCAAATAGGTTGAATTCTTTTGCTCACATCATATTGCAAAGCCAATGAAGCCCCCGCGAGAGAGGAATTGCCAATAACCTCAATCCTTGATCTCTCCACTCTAGGCAGGAGTCCAATAGTTTGAGCGTGTTGTAAATCGAGATAATAACCAAAGCCGCCGGCTACGAGAAGTCGTTCCAAGGCTGATACTGGAATACCTGCTAATTCGAGTAAAACTTGTACTCCAGCAGCCATTGCAGATTTCGCCTGCATAAGCTCTGAGATATCAGCCTCGGAGATGAAGTTTTGTCGGTTTAAAAACAGAATTGCCTCGCCATCTTCTATGCGACCATTCCTTTCCCACTTGGGATGTTGTTGATTGAAACGGCCCATTGGAGTTAGCAGCTGAGATGCGACTCCCAAGGCCATAAAATCAACATAGGCTGCCCCCGTGATGCCCTGCGCGTTGCGCAGAGGTTTTCTATCTCCACCCAAAAGGAGCCACCTGTTGTCGGCTCCCAATCCAATAGCAGAAATGGAAGAAGAGTGCGCGGTGGTGCCGCAACGCAGTCGCCCCCCCTCGAAAGCCGGTCCGACTGCAGTCGCTGTGCCGAACCAGCGTCCATTGTGGTGCAAGAGCATCTCTCCGTTGGTTCCGAAGTCAATGAGAAGAGTTGTTCGCTCATCATCCAACATTCCAGAAGCAAGAGCACCGGCGACGATATCCGCACCGACAAACGGACCCAGAGCGGGAAGAAGATGAATACAAGCCGACAAATCCAAGCCAATAGAACTGGCTTGAAATTCGCGTTCTCCAGACCAAGCAAGAGAAAATGGATAGCGACTTAAACCCTCCAGGGAATCCCCTGTCAACGTCTGAAGCATTGCAGGATTGCCAGCTGCCTCAATGAAAGAAATTTCTGAAGGCGTGTGCCCGGATTTTTGTGATGTCTCATTTACAAGAGGAACGATCCCCTCCTGAACCAAACAACTTTGTAATCGTGCGAGTGCATCATTTGTTTCGAGGGAGAAGCTGATTCGGCTTATGACATTGTCACCAAAACGACGTTGCGGATTCCCAAGGGTGGCAGTGGCGAGACAGCTTCCAGTTGGAAGATCCCAAAGCGCCGCAGCAAGCGTGGTCGTGCCAATATCCAAGGCCAGACCAAGTCCTTTTCTTTGGAGCAGATTTGCATTCTGTGGCAGGTGAAGATCAAAAACACTGACCCCGGACAGGCTTTGATCAGCATACGAAGCACGAGGAATTTTCAGCCCGGTGCATTTTGAGCTTAGAAGACATGATGCTGAAGTTTGACAGGCTTTAACGACAGCTACTTTGCTCTCTGCAGAGAGTAAATGCACTTCGCACCCACGACAGATTCCCCTGCCACCGCAGCGTGTATTTAAGCGCAGAGCTTGAGATTCTAACCATTGCGCCAAAGAAGATTCATCGTTCGAGGCGGGTGGGCAGAGTTCCACCATGCTGCCATCGGCGAGATAGGTAGGAACGCTTTTCATCTCATCTCGTTGCAGGGGATAGTTTCAATTAGAGTTTCGTTTGTTGTGCGCTGGATTAGATGACCTGGTGGCACAAGGAGAAACTTGTCTTTGCTCCATTCGCCTGTAAGAAGTTGTTCAAGCCATCGTGAGTTGCCCTGCAATTTACGGAATTTCCAGCCAAGATACGCAGCGCAGTTGCGACAATAATTTTCCGCTTCCTGATTGTTTGTAATATCCACATAAGCAGCGCAGTTATGGTGCGAAAATGCCATCAAATCAGCTTCGACAAGGTCATCTACCAGATCAGGGTCGTCCGGATACCGCTGTGCGTAAAAATTGCGCAAATGGCGTTCGCGGTCAGGTCCAGGAGTGCGTCGCCCTCGGATCCAGCCTGGTGAGTAGAAATATGTGCCGGGATTCTCTTTGAGAATTGTCTCATGCGCTTCCAGGCTACCCAACAAAATGGTGATGCAATCGTGAGCACGCGGAAGCACGAGGGTTTTGCTTCGGGATTTTATTCCGATGAGCCCATTTCCACACATCCCGTAAGCCAGAAGAATAGTTGAAAATGAAGAATCTGAATTCCATGCATCAATTAAGGCTTGCACTTCACTCCTGAGAGACTCTGGATGGTCATGCAATCCCATCTCCAACCAAGCTAGCCTACTCCAGGGTGTGTCAGTATTCGTTTTATTAACATTCTTTTTAGCGGCAATGGACGAGAGTTCGTCCGAAAAAGCATCGCAAGCAATGATGCCGAAGTTTTGGGGACGAGAGTTCATGCGGATAGCCCCAATTGATCCATCGCTTGAATGGACTGCTTCAGGTCTTCTTCATTCTCATCATGAGCAATAAATACTACGCCACGAGGAGTTGGATTCGGCACGTTAAGTGCCACCGAGATAGGTTCGATCGAGAGGGAATCTACGGTCCGTTCGACGCGCCACATACCCTCTGGTGTCAAAATTTGCCCTTTGATGCGTAAAATGGACTCAGGAAGGTTAGCAAAAAAAGATCGCGCCTTTTCGATTGACAGAAAAGAAGGCCACGTTCCTACCGCGGAGCTGAATGGATTCGCTTCACATTTGGAAAGCTCCCCCTTGGGCATTGCTGTTACTTTTTTCAGCAAAGAGATGGTTGTTTGACAAAATTTTGTCCGGATGATTTCTGCGACGGGATTTATTCTGCGGATGGAGAGTTCAACTTGATTCAGGGAATCAGAGTCTATTGTGTCGGTTTTGTTGATAATAATCAGGTCACTGGCCTGGAGCTGAGATTCGATGACCGCTAATTTGCCGAGGAGACGTTTGAGTTTGGCTGGGGCGACAATAGTTATGATGTTTTGCAGAGAGACAGTTTCTGTCAACCCGTGCTGATCCAATAGTCGCCCTATAGCGACAGGATCTGCTGTGCCACTTGTTTCTATGAGAACCAGGTCAAGTGGCTGAAGCTGGTGCTGTTGGATAACTTCTTCCCGCAAGGTGCGAACAAACTCCCCGGCTTTGCATTCGCAGAAAAGGCTCCCTCCGACCACACTGTGAGTCGAGCGGCCAGTCGAAGCGAGTGTTTCCCCATCAACATCTTCTGCGGCTAACTCATTAACCAAAAAGACCATCCTTTGATTTGGCTGGTCTTCAGCCAATCGCTTCAGGAAAGTCGTCTTACCACTACCTAAAAAGCCGGTGACAAGAACGACAGGAATTTTCCTCATTTAGCAGCGGCTGCCTCTCGAAACTTCGCTATCAAATCTTTGCGGTCGGGAATGATTGAGGCATACGCCTCACGCCCATCCACACAAATGCTGGGAATAGCCGTTACCTTCAATTTTTTCATGTAACCTAAACCGTCGCGACATGTTATTTTGTGCTCACGAACTTCCACTTTACCGTCATAGGCGTTTGCGGCCTCTGCAGCGGCTTTCACCATGTAGGCGCAGGGCGCACAACCAGCTGAGTCAAGAGTAATCACGTCCACTATCACGCCGCTTTCCGATTTATAATCTGGTACATGTATATCTTCGAAGGTGTCGGATGATTCGGGTGGGGGAAGTTTTCGCGCCACCTCAAGTTGATAGGGATCATGAACTAGGGCGGCAACTGCCATTAGATTAGCTGGTTTGACTGCGTAAGGGAGGTCACAACCTGGAGCAAGGACAAAGCCGACACCACCTCCAGCTTGATCCAAGCAACGAACCGCATCCCTACGAGCGGCATTTTCATCCCCTAAAAGCAAAACGACTGTGAGCTGAAGATTTCCACCAAAAGATTTACCGGCAGCCCTAGCAAACCGTGCGAGTGCTGAGAGGTCAACATTTTCATCCACCGATATGTTGTTACATCGGGTAGCCGCCATAACCTCAAGATTTCGGGTGGCGTTCCCACATACAAAGAGGGAGGAGAGTCCGCCCTTGTCACTCACATAATCGAAGATACGGTTTGACGGTGCGGCGATAAATTGCGAAAAATGTTCGGGGCTGATTTGACTGACCATTGGGTCAACAACGGCTACAACATCCACCCCAGCTTCTAGGTAAGCATCAACCATCTGGCAGGCAATTCTTGCACAAAAATCGAAAAGCTTGGGTACTTCTTCGAGTTCATCAAACATATCGAGAAGTAAGTCATCACCTCTCAAATGCATAGCGAGGGTGAGTGGACCAGTGAGAAGGCCGTAAAGTGCCACCTCCTCCCCAATGTCGGCTTTAACACGACGAATCGCATCAAGCACTAAAGGAAGACGGCCTTTGGTTGTGGAAAATTCGTTTAAGCCACTCAGGTCATAATCTTCGCCGAGTGGATGGGAGGAAACAGAGGGTGGAGTTTCCTTGGCCCAAGATAGTTCGCAGCCCAAGATTTCCGCCTCGAGTTGTAAGTCAAAAACCACCGGCAAACCATCTGGTCGGTAGCGGTTTTTGGCCTCTTTGAGTGCGGCAACGATATGGTCGGAATTCTGCAAATACTCTTTGGCATCAACACCAATCAGCGCTCCGCCGTGAACACCGACAAATGGCACCCAAGGTTCGCGGGGAGTAGGTTGAAAGCGAAGGGCTCGGAGAAGAATTTCTTTACCAGTCATAGTTTTTTATAAAATAGAATATCGGATTAAGCTGTTCCGTTAAAAGCATGAACGGCATCGAACATTGCGACGACGTTTTCGGTTGGGGTTAGAGCCTGTATATTATGAATGCTATTGAACACAAATCCACCGCCCGGAGCGAAAATTTCACATCGGGAAAGCACCTCTTCACGCACTTGGTCAGGGGTTCCAAAAGGAAGTGTTTTTTGAGTGTTCACACCGCCGCCCCAAAAGGTGATTCGTGAACCATATTTTTCTTTCAACAATTTTGGATCCATTCCTTCGGCAGAACATTGAACCGGGTTGAGGATGTCGAAACCCGCCTCAATGAAAGTTTCAATGAGGGGTTTAACTGCTCCGCACGAGTGCTTAAATGTCCGCCAGTGCGTGTGCTCGTGGATCCAATTGTTTATCCGCTGATAGCGAGGCAGCCAAATCTCTCGTACCTGGTGAACACCGAAGAAAAGTGAAGTCTGGGTTCCAAAATCTGTGCCACAGACGACGACGACGTCAATAACATCACCAGCAATTTGGTATAACCGCTCCATATTTTTTAGAGCGATTTCCGTCTGCCGGTCAAACAATTCCATAACAAACTCCGGTTGCTCGGCCGCTGTCATATACCACTGAGCAACACCACGCACACCTTTAGGATGGGTCAAAAACGGGGCTGGCACCAACGCTATATCGCCAAGACATGTTCCGTTGAGGTGAATGTTCACTGCGCGGTTTCCGTCGCGAAGACGCTCTGACTGGGATTGCCAATAGGCAGCTTCTTCATCGGTCATGAGTCCGAATTCCTCGAGGTTGTCGTCAACTTTGAGATTCTCCTCGTCAAACTCAGGATCTATGCGTTCGATCGTGTCAAAAAAGAAACCGCTTTGGGGCAGACGTCCGCTCGGGGGAGCCGTGCAATCGCCTTTTGGAAAGATAAAAGTATCTCCGGTGTTATCTGTGAAAGTATGAAAATGTTCCGAAACCAGAACCTCTTGTCCCCACGGAGCCATCCATGATTTCCAGTTTTCATTTGGAAAGCCAAAAATCGTCCGCTGCGGAAAAATGGGCTGTACGTCCAGCTGCAAGGCATCGGCCAAATCATCCTCGATTTCTCCCAACATTTGATACGGTTCGCATATTTTTACCGGTCGGAACTCGAGGCCATAGTATTGACGTAGTTTTTCGACAACACTGCAGTGAATGCCGGTGATAAATGAACTGCCAAAATCTATGGGCACACGATCGGCTTGTTGATGCTCTAAGGCGGTTCGAAGACGCTGTCTGGAATTCATTAGGCGCTGATCAAAGAGGCTAAAAAATCTTTCAGCGCGCAGAAACCAATTGTCTTGCAACATCCACGGCACTCGCTGCGTCAGCAGCGTAGCCATCAGCACCGATGTCGTTTGCAAATTCTTGTGTGATGGGGGCCCCACCGATCATAATCTTCGTCGGAATGTTTTTTTCGTGAATTTTCTCCACAGCTTGCTGCATAGCCGGCATTGTGGTCGTGAGCAGCGCAGAAAGAGCGGTCAGTTGGGCGTTATGCTGTTGAACAGCTTCAATAATCTTATCTGCCGGGACGTTTGTGCCGAGGTCCACGACTTTAAAGTTAGCCCCTTTCAACATCATGGCGACGAGATTTTTTCCAATGTCGTGCAGATCCCCTTCCACTGTTCCAATAACAACTGTGTGTTCAGGTTCAATGCCAGATTTAACAAGCAGCGGTTCTAAAAGGGCCATGCTGGTCTGCATTGCCCGGGCCGCCACTAGAACCTCGGGGACAAAAATTTCGTTCGCCTTGAAACGCCGTCCGACATCTGCCATACCGGAACTCAATGCGTTAAGGATTTCTTCTGGTGGAACGTTTGCTTCTATCGCGGCTTCGGTGGCAGCTTTAGCTTCTTTGCGTTTACCGGTTTTTATTGATTCCGTGAGGATTTGAAGGGATGCAATCATGGATTGTAAACGTATCACCAAACTGATTCTTATTTCAAACGATTTTACGAAATGTTTCTAAACATTTTGCCTCCGAGCCCGGAATGAAGTTGAGAGAAGTTCCCCGAAAATCGATTCGATAATTAAACGATCATCGAGTGCAAAAGGTGTATAAAAGGGGTCAGTCGTCAAATTTTGACAGGTTACGTTTTGCTTAAAGATGTCTCAAACAAGCTCAGAAAACTTCGGTTGGAATTTGCAGCAGGAACGCACCATAAGATGACGCGTGGGGGCTGGCGGTGTTAGCTACTTGCACAGGTTGACGATAGAATTTGAACCCCAGGAACCGACCACCGATGGCAAAATTTAAAATCTCCCTTCACATGGAATACTGACGCAGCACGGACAAATCCTTCGCTGCCGGCGTCGAAATGGCACCAGTCTCGAAGTCAACTGGGACAGTGGCAACAGCATCCTTGCCGGGATCGAAGATCCTTGCGATAGGCTCGAAAAAAGTGCACGACGACGTCGGCCCCACCCACGCCAAAGACATTTCCTTTGAGCAGAGCGCGGCAAGGTCATTGGCATCCCAGTGAGCTCTGCTCTGTGGTGAGGGGGTGGGCGATTGGGAGCGTGTGGCACCTATCCTCGATCAGGTTAATGCTGAAATTTTCCTATCGCTCGAATGTGGCGCCAATGACCTGGCGGAACGCTCGCCAGCCTCCCTTGAAAAAACCTGCCCGCTGGTTGGCGTAAACTGTCTCCTGCCTTTCGCCTCGCTTCCGCACTCAACTGCCCGGTCCACCCGTTGTTCCACGCAACGAAATCTGCCTCGCTTTAAGTGCCATGCTAAGCTTGTCCACCTGCCGAAATTTGAGGTTTTCCGAGTTGCAATCCAGACTCGACGAGGCACGGAATCGACTCAGTTCGATCGGCAGCAGCTAAGCAGATTTCGGTGGAGGTAGACTTGTTTTTGTCCTCGATTTGTGGCAGCCTCCCGAGTTCTCCTAGGAACTGATCTCTTGCTTTACTTTCCATATCGCGCCCTATGAACAAGCCATATTTTTCCTCCCATCGATTCGCTCAAGCACTAGCTGATCCTCCTGCCGCCTACCGGCCTCAACTCCTATGGGTATGGAATGGTGAAGTGACCCGTCAACGTATCACCCAGATGCTTGAGGACTACGCCGCGCAGGGCATGGGCGGCGTGTTCGTGCATCCGCGGGCAGGCTTGGTCACCGAGTATCTTTCCGAAGCTTGGTTCGACCTCTGGGCTTTTGCATTGTCCGAAGCCAAACGCCTCGGACTATTTTGCCATATTTATGACGAAAATTCCTATCCCTCAGGTTTTGCAGGTGGACACGTTGTTGCCTCCAACCCCATGCTGGCCGGCACTTGCCTGAAACGCAAGCGCATCTCGGAAAGAGCTGTCTTACCGAAAGGTGACCATGCGGAGGTGCTTCTCCTGCTTAAGGAGGCCGCTCCCGAAGCCCCGCGCCTACCGACCGAATCCGTTGAGGGAAAAGCGCAGGTCGCGCTGGTGCAAGAATTCCTGCCACCAGGCGCCTTTCAAGCCAACTTTCCCTACGTTGATCTCCTCCGACCTGAGGTGACGAAACAGTTTCTCGCCCTTACGCATGCCCGCTATGCCGAGCGGTTCCAGGAAGATTTCGGCAGCACCATTCGCTTTGCCTTCGCGGACGAACCTTTGGTCTGCGAGGGGGGACTCCCCATGTCCGCTCATCTTCGCCGGGTATTCAAGCGTAATCGTGGCTACGACCTGATTCCTTATCTTGCAGACCTCTACACGGAATCGGACACCTCAACCCAAACCCGTTTCGATTATTGGCTCACAGTTCATGAGTTGTTTGTGGCCGCATACCTGAAACCTATCCATGACTGGTGCGAGGCGCACGGTCTCTCATTCACCGGCCATTTTCACGAGACGGCATGGCCAGAGCCAAAAAACCAACCCAGCACCATGGCCGCCCTGCGTTGGATGCACGCACCCGGCAACGATCTATTGGGTTTCCAATTCAAGCCCACAACCTTGCGCGAAAACGGCATCTACGTGCTCAACCTTAAGGAGCTCGATAGCGTAAAACGCCAATGCGGACGCGAACATTCCCTCGTCGAATCCACCGGGGGTGGCGGCTACGAGTCAGGCCCAGCAGAATTCAAACCTCTAGAAGACTTTCTCCTGAGCCAAGGCGTCAACCTGATCAATCCGCACCTCGGGCATCAGACGCTCGCCGGAGCTCGAAAATACGACTGGCCCCATACCATTAGCGACCACGCTCCGTGGTTTAAAGGTTACAGAAGCCACGCACGCCACCTTGCCCGAATCAACCTTGCGCTTTGCCAAGGCGAAGCACAACACCCCATTCTCCTCCTGCATCCCTCAACGAGCGGATGGCTTCACTACGCGGGGCCAACAGAAGGCGAACCGGAAGTGTCCACCCGGCAGACAGCTGATTTACGGGAGAGCCAGATCGATCTCATCTGCTCGCTCCACCAGCGAGGGCTCGAATTTGATCTTGGCGATGAGTTGATGCTGGCCGAGATGGGCGCAAACGAGGGAAATCGCCTATCCCTCGGCTCCTGCATTTACGAAACCCTCATCCTGCCACGGGGTACGATCAATTTTCCTTCAACCGCACTATCCGTCTTGGAATCCTTTGTCGCCGGCGGCGGGCGGCTGCTCGCCGAGACTAGCAACGTACCTTGGATCGACGGCCGCCCCTCAGAACGGTTCACACAGTTGATCGAAGCATCCGCCATTCTCTTCTCCGAACGTGGAAGTCTGCTGAATGCTCTCGCGGAGATTCATCCACCCGCAATCCGCCCAGTCGAAGGCGACCTCGGAGACCTCTGCTGGCGCAAAGTCCGAACAGTCGACGGCAAAAGCATCCTTTTTCTCTGCAATCCTTTCGACGCCTCACTCAGCCGGACTATCGATCTCGGAAACGAAGTGCTTTTCCCGTATGATACATTCACCGGGGAGATAGGCGAACCGCTGCAAGAAGAGTTCGTGCTTGAGCTTGGACCACGAGATCACCTCTTGCTGCTTCCCGAGAGTCTGACCCTCGGACTGCCCAGGGCGCGAGGCCGACTTGGTAAACCCGAGGCGGTCACTCTTGAATTTACTGGAGCCGAAGCCGTTGCACCAAACGTCTGGGCACTCGATTATGGCGACCTTCGCGTCAACGGTGAAACGGTGCGCAACCTGAACACCTTTAAGGCCGATCAACGCAACTGGCGTGAACAGGGATTCCGGAAAAACCCTTGGAGTTTTTCCATTCAATACCGTCAGAACTTTCTGGACGCGGTTCATGACCCCGCAGCCGAGTTCTGCATGACCTACCCGTTTGAATGGGCTGAGGACGCTCTGTCCGCCTGCCAGACCCTCAAACTCGCAGTCGAGCGGGCCGAACTCTACACCGTTCGCGTCAACGGCCATTTTATAGATTTCACAAAGGCCCACCGTTGGTTTGACGAGAGCATCACCGCCGCACCGATTGGCGATTATGTCCACGCGGGACTTAACCATGTCGAGTTGCACTGCCGTCCTTTTCATCCTCTTGCGGAAATCATGCCCGTTTATCTCTTAGGCGATTTTAGTCTTCAAACAAGCGAGCGCGGATTCAAAGCAATCGCACCGCAGACAATCGGCCTGGGCGACTGGACACGACAGGGACGCCCCTTCGACCCACAAGGTTTCCGCTATCATTTTGTCTTCACCGTTCGGACACCTGTTTCGCGTTTGCATTTGCATCTCCCAAAAGCGACCTCCAGTCTTGTGTGCGCATCTGTGGATGGCAAGCCCATTGGGGAAACCTATCGGAAGCCGTATGTGATAGAGGCGAAAATCCCTATCGAAGCCGGAACGCACGAACTGACTCTCGAGCTACGCGGCAATCTCATAAACCTACTTGGCCCCCATTTTTGTGACGGTCTTCCCGGTCCATGGAGTTGGGATCAAGCGCCCCAGAGCCAACCACCCGGTGTGGCCTACCGCCGCCTCCCCACCGGCCTGTTTGAAGTTCCACTCCTCTCGCTTGACTGACAAGTCGAACCCCATGTAAAGAGAGCAGAAGCTTTTATTTCATCGGCGCTATTTCGTCTTGGGCAAAAGAAAAGAAAGTCGCAAGAGTCTGGAGGGGTGACGAACCAACCCTTTGCATCTCCTGTATGTCGCAATTAAAAATTTACCGCTAGTCAGTTACGCCTACAGGAAAGAAAATTTGAGAAGATTATAGATTAGATAGGCCTTAAGGGGACACACCCTGTCTTTGGCTGCTTGAGCTTATTATATTTCTAGAGCCGGACGCCGTCGTTGTTCTAAAAACTGGCGTGGGTCGAGCGTGTTGATGTTGCTGCCGCCCGTGAGGTAATACATACCATCCTCGGCCAAGGCCGCGCTCGGGTCTTGAACGTGCCCCTCGGCGGGAAATGTCGTGGGCTCCGCCGCGTGGGCTAGAAGGGTGATAGTTAGCGCGATGGCGGCAACAAGATTGCGGATTTGTGGCGTGTTGTCATGATTTCCTCGTTGCCTGTTGGGGTGGATGCCTCTGTTTTGGTTTCTTTCCGAGGCGAAGGGGGACATTTTGATTTCGTATGGGAGAAGAAGGGGACGTTCAGTCTTGCGAAACTCTGATTCGAAGGACATCCTCCGTCTCGCTTTGGGGATGCGGATCGCCGGGCGCAGATGAGACTCGGATGTGGTTCATGAGCAACCCGTCGATGTGTGGTTCATCCGGGAAGTTCATGTTTAGACGCCTGTTAGCACGGCTTTAGATTCATGAAGGCTGTAAAGTTTCAAGATGAAGAATGTCTCATCGCGGAAACCATAAGCTTTGCGCTTGAGAGTCTTGATTTTGTTGTTGATA
>CALDSX010000017.1 GCA_937924445.1 uncultured Chthoniobacterales bacterium | reverse complement strand
AAAGCCATCGCAATAAATTGTTGGCGGCAACCAAAATGCCGGACACGGGAATCCGCGTTGTAACGCTCCACAAGCCTGTCGAGCGTTTCCCGGTGCACAAGATCGAGAAGCTGAGTCAACACAAATCGTCCAGAATTCATGTAGAAAAGGATGACGTTTTTTCAAATGCGTCACAGTGCTTTTCTGTTGCAACACCCACATATTGAACGCTTTGCGCCTATTCATTTTCTTCTTAACCGGACACCCGTGTTCTCTGTTATGACATGGGATACCCTTTCATCATGGAGCAAACCTTCGCCTTTACGGATCTGCAAACGGACTGATTACCTCGGGATTGGAGGACTTCAGTTATCCAGTCTGCCACATTGATTAACTCTTTCTCTCTCAGGCCACGAGTGGTAGCTGCGGGTGTGCCGATCCGAATACCACCCGATTTTGTGACTGCCACGGTATCGAATGGGATGGAGTTTTTATTTACGGTAATACCCGATTCATCGAGCCATGTCTGTGCCTCCACGCCGGTTATATTCATCGGGCGCAAATCCACAAGCAAGAGGTGGTTATCTGTGCCGCCGCTTACGATGAGAAAACCGTTATGAGCCAGTCGTTCGGCCAGGGCATTCGCATTCGCCACGACCTGTTTTTGGTAAGCGATAAAATCTGGCGACAAGGCCTCCTTGAAGCAGACTGCTTTGGCTGCGATCACATGCATTAAAGGCCCACCCTGCACTCCGGGAAAAACCTGTGAATCAATCCCTTTGGCAAACTCTTCCCGGCATAAAATGAGCCCGCCACGCGGTCCTCTCAGACTCTTGTGGGTCGTTGTTGTTACCACATGAGCGTGGGGGATCGGCGAAGGATGCACCCCTGCCGCTACGAGCCCCGCAATATGCGCCATGTCCACGAATAGATAAGCACCAGCCGCGTCCGCGATCTGGCGCATCCGCTCAAAGTCAATATTGCGTGGATAGGCTGACGCCCCCGCTGTGATCATTTTTGGGCGAAGCTCAAGTGCCTTTTTTTCCAGCGCATCGTAATCAATCCGCCCGTCGTGCTCCGAAACGCCATAGTGCGTGACCTCAAAAAACTTGCCGGAAAAATTGGCGCGATTTCCGTGTGTCAGATGTCCTCCGTGCGACAAGTCCATGGTGAGGATTTTGTCGCCTGGCTGAAGAAGACTGAAATAAACTGCCATGTTGGCCTGGCTGCCCGAGTGAGGTTGCACATTTGCGTGGGCGGCTCGAAAGAGCGTTTTTGCACGCTCGATCGCTATTGCCTCCGCCTGATCCACATTCTCACAACCCCCATACCATCGTCGCCCCGGATATCCTTCCGCATATTTATTCGTCAAAACAGAACCCTGTGCCTCCATCACCGCGCGGCTGGTGAAATTTTCAGAGGCAATTAGTTCGATATTCTCAGATTGGCGCCGTTGTTCCTTGCGGATAACGTTAGCTATTTCTGGATCAATACGATCAATAGCAGAATCTAACTTGCCGATGCGTCGTTGGTGACGCCCTCCCTCCGGGCTGGCCGCCAGAAAGCGCAGAACAATTTCGGCTGCTTCGGCTGGTTTCGTTTTGGCGCCAGCGAGACAAAGCACATTGGCATGGTTGTGTCTTCTCGTTAATTCCGCTGTGTCCGCATCATGCACAAGCGCAGCACGAATCCCGTAATGACGGTTAGCTGCGATTGACATTCCAATTCCAGTCGTGCAGACGAGAACACCAAAATCTGCGTGGGCACTTAAGAGTTCCCTACACACCGCTTCGGCATAATCCGGATAATCAACGGATTCATTTGTTTTCGTCCCAAAATCGAAAACCTCGATACCTTCCCTTTCAAGAACGGCAACAACCTTTTCGCGAACGGCGATCCCGCCATGGTCAGCCCCTACAGCAACACGAATCTTCGCGTGTTGCGGAGAAAGATGCGAGAGAAATGATTCTGATTCGTTTTTCATACTTAAGATGATGTGGTGAATGGCTTCGCGGATCAGATCGCGTGTTTGTCGATAGACCTCGATTCCTCGCCCAATAGGATCGGGCACATCGAGTTCGTAGGGCATCACACCAGGCACAGCCTCCCGGAGGAGGCGGGTTTTTTCTGTTGCTTCAGGAAAATAACTCAAAATCACATCGAGGTGGGACTGAGTCATCACAAAAATCTTATCGGCTTCTGAGACCAGTTTTGCATCGAGTTGACGGCTTCGCTTGTTGGTGATGTCAATCCCATCTTCGCGCATCGCCTCAATTGCTGCCACACTTGGAGGCTGGCCGACGTTGGCGTGTAATCCCGCTGATTCTGCGACATAGTCCACCTCTGACGGCGCCATAGAGCGGAAGAGCCCTTCTGCCATAGGGCTGCGACATGAGTTACCTGTGCAAACAAAGAGAATTTTTTTCAAGAAATTATTAATTGAAAGGTAACGTATCGGAGGGTGGCATCAAGTCAACCGCAGTCACACTCTCTTCGTGGCGGGATTTGCCCCAACGAAACCCTCTCCACGACAAATTTCGGTCTAGCATCCTGTCGGACTTACCAATCGGGCGACATTCGTCGCCCGATAGGTAAAACTTCGAGGAAATTTTTCATCTGGTGGGTTTTCGACGAGTGTTCGTGGATTTTGAAGTCAGCTTTCCGAAAATTGGAACCAAGGAACTTGGCTGGGAGCCAGAATCCGCCTGTTTCAGGCCGCCAACGGGTGGCTCGGCGATGATTTTGTGATGATCAGGCGATGGAGGCGGCGCAGATTGTATGACAACTCAACTAAAACCCTTCTTCGTCGGGTTTGCGACTGGGGGAAGGAACTGGAGAGACCCTCGGGGGCGTGCGCGATCTGGACGTGGCAGTTGGTTCGTCGTAAAAGGAAGCTGGTTTTCGTGACCGCAAGCCTTGCAGCATAAACCCGACCGTGCCTTGGCACCCGCCCCGTAACAGGGGCAAAGAGGAGTCCTCGTGACAGCTTGCGGACCGGATGCTGCGGTTGACTCTTTGTTGCCGCCGCACGCCATGCCTTGGCCCCGGCGTCCGGCGAGCCCGATTAGGAGAACGCCGTCACCTTGACCCGACCGCCGTCCGGGCGGGGTTTTGCGGTCGAAGAGACCATCTGAGCACCAAACAACCCAGCCAGCGTGATCGAAATCAGGCCAGAGCGCCGAGGAAACCGGAGATTGTGTCAAAAGCGGCGCGATCGGTTTTTGAACGTGTAAAGCCGCATTGATCAGCGGGTTATGCTTGTGAAGACCACCCCAAGCTTGGGAGAATCGCAGAAGGGTCTGCCGTCCGCAGCTTCCGAGAATGGCACCGCCAATGAAGACCGCAGCCCGCAGGGTGGAAGGTTTTCTCTAACCGCAGGCTTTGGTGACCTCAGCCTGGTAAAGAGCCAGCAGGTTGTAGGCGAAAAGCACGGCCAGGAAGGCGACTTCGGTGGCATAGAACGCCTTGGTGCAAAACCAGTCGGCGTGGAGATCGTTTTTGATTTCCTCAATGCGCTGCTCCACTGTGGCCCGCGGGTTGTAATCGCGCCAGATCTCCAAAGCCTTCTCGCTGCGGTTGGTGACCCAAACCCGGAACGTGTAACCCGGCACATCCAGGAGCTTGCGTCCCACGGCGGGTCCCACGGCGGCCTTCTCCTGGCGCACACGTTCGCGCACGACGACAAAGCGCCGGTCGCACTCCCAACCCGCGAGCCGGGCGTGGAAGCTGGCCACCGCATAGGCTCCGTGCTCAATCTGCTGCCAGTCGCCGATGCCGTGGAGCCGACGTTTGATTTCCTGAGTCAGCCGCGCCACGACGATGGAAGGGATGTGCCTGCCTTCCAAAAAGTCCAGCAACGCTGTGTCAAAAAAAACCGCTGTCGGCTCTCATGCAGCGCAGCTTCCACTGCCCCGGCAGGAGTGCGAAGGCCTCGGAAAGGAACGCCACCACTCCACGCCCGGCTGCCGTATTGCCGCTGCGCAGCCACGCGTGAAGAACAAAGGGCGCTTCAGCCAGCACCGCCAGAAGCGGGTGATGGCTCTTGGGGCCCGCCGTCTCGGGTTGTAACCCTTGGCCGCTCCCTCTTGGCTGCCCTCCCGGTTGAAGATCGTCGAATCCAAGTCCAGCGTGAAGCCGCCAGCGGGTTGGGCCAGAAAGCTCAGAAGCCACATCCAGAGCGGACGCCAGAACGCCTCAATGCGCGCCTGCGTGAACTGGTGGAAGAAGCGCCGGATCGCATC
>CALDSX010000016.1 GCA_937924445.1 uncultured Chthoniobacterales bacterium | reverse complement strand
TCTTGGCGATGCCTCGGGCGATGCTGTAAACGGACTGGACGATGCCGGAGGCGGTCACAGCCCAAGTCGCGTCGATTGTGCCGAGAACAAAGAGGGCAATGTTGGCAGCATGGAAAACGATGGTTCCCCAGAATTCCGTGGTCATGCTGTCGCAGCGAAGATGGCACATCCCAGTAGCGGAGTGACTAACGCAGCACAGAGCTGCCGGGCATGGACGAAGCAGTCGGCGTCGGTCATCACAAGCGGGTGGAACAACACCAGATAGAAGAGAATTCTCCCGTCTGGCCGAATTTCATCACCCTACTTCAACACGGGGTTGAGTGGTTTATTTTTGGAACTACATTTTAGAGACTTTTTTCCTAGGAAATCCAAAATCATCCGTTTTTCAACGAACTAGCGGAACGTTGGGAGCTTTTGAGGTTGATTTAAGAGGAACCCGCCACGAAACATAGGCGGTTTCTACGGCACTATTTGCCGGGGACTCTGCTGGCAATATTAAACAGACTCTTTAGATAATTATGTGCGGCATTTTTGGATTTGTCGGATTTGAGGATGACGACCTGCTCCAACGCATGGCGCGGGTGATGCGGCATCGGGGGCCGGATGGAGAGGGCTTTTACACGGATCGCTCTGCCCGGTTCTCGATGGGGATGCGGCGACTGAGCATTATTGATTTGGAAACGGGTTGGCAACCGATATTCAATGAGGACCGAACAATAGCGGTCTGCTACAATGGGGAGATTTATAATTATCTCGAGTTGGCGAAGGAACTTGCCGAGAAGGGGCATGCATTTCAGACCAGGTCCGACACTGAAGTGATTGTTCATGCCTACGAGCAATGGGGTCGGGATTGCGTGAAACGGTTCAACGGAATGTTTGCATTCGCCTTGCACGACACGCGCGAGGGAATAACACTGTTTGCCCGAGATCGTGCGGGTCAAAAGCCGTTTTACTGGACAAAATTAGGATCGCGCTTTGTTTTTGCCTCGGAGATCAAAGCGATCCTTGAAGCCGATTTTGTTCCACGCGAATGCAATCTCGACGCGATAGACCCCTATCTTGCGCTGCGCTACGTCCCTGAGCCGGCGACGATGTTTAAAGAGATTTACACCTTGCGCGCGGCCCATACTCTCGTGCTCGGGGCGGATGGAGAGATGGATTTCCAGCGCTACTGGGATGTGACGTTGTCTAATGGCAGTGACTATCCCTCAGACGAAGAGGCGCTCGAATTGGTTGAATCGGAGTTTCGCAAGGCTGTTAAAATTGCCATGCGCAGCGATGTGCCGGTGGGAGCGTATCTCAGCGCGGGGGTAGATTCATCGCTGGTTTGCGCACTAATGAAAGAACACAACAGCCGAGTCTCGACCTACTCGATCGGTTTTAACTCGCCTATTGACGAAACCCATGATGCTGCAGAGACAGCCCGGTTTCTTGGGACTAATCACCATGAAATCCATTGTCGTCCCGAGGATTTCACTCTTTTACCAAAGGTGGTTTATCACATGGACCGGCCGGTTGGCGATGCGCTGATTATCGCTTTTTACAAACTTGCGGAGAAAACTTCGCAGGATTTGCGGGTAGTTGTCGGGGGCGAAGGGGCGGATGAGATTTTTGCTGGTTATTCGTTTCATAAAGTTATCCAGATGGCAGAATTTTACAGGCAAGTTGTTCCCGGTGGCCTGAATAATGCTGTGGTCATGCCGGTGCTTGGGGCGCTGCCTGCTGGATTTTTGAACAACTTCTTCGATTTTCCGGCAGACCTTGGCAACGAGGGTAAAGCGCGTCTTGTTGACTTTCTCGGAGGCTATAGAAATCGGTCTCTTTTTGGTAGTTACATAGCCTTAAAAACCGTCTTTGGACTTGACCGTCGTAAGGAGTTATACAGCTCGGCGTTCAAAGCGCGCGCGACGGAGTCATGGACCCCCCCCGTGCGTGATCAGACTGGGCCGTTTTTAGACCGTCTGCTCAAACTTCAATTTGACGAATGGCTGCAAGATTGGTGCATTATCCGTCAGGATAAAAATACAATGGCACATTCGCTCGAAATCCGACTGCCATTTCTTGATCATAACCTGATTGAACTCGGATTTCGACTACCACCAAGGCTCAAGGCAACGTGGCGCAGAGATAAAATCATTGAACGCCGCTTGGCGGCCAAGCTACTCCCGCCAGATGTTTTTAATCGCCCAAAGAATCCGTTCTTTTTTCCGATGGAATTCTTTCACGAACACAACCAGATTCGGGATCTCGTCCGTTTGACGCTTGATCCGGCGCAAGTGAAAAAACGCGGATATTTCGACCCTGCAGTGGTTTCGGGACTTGTTGCAAAAATGGAGACTCGAGAGTTCCTCTACCTGAAACAGGTTATGGTGCTGGTAATTTTTGAGCTCTGGCACCGGATTTTTATTGATCGCGAGAAGCTGTGGTGATTTCAACCGGTGTGGGCACACCAGATATGCTAAGGTTGTCTGTCGTAGTCCCTATGTTCAACGAAGCGGAGCGGATTATCAAGAGCATCCCGTCTATGAGTGCATGGCTTCGCGCACAGGAGTGGACGTCGGAGCTTTTGGGAGTGGATGACGGTTCGACTGATGCCACTGCGCGATTGGCAGACAAACTCCTTTGTGAAGCAACTGGCGCGAGCCTTGTGCTGACGCGTCTTTTGCAAAACGAGAGCAATCGAGGCAAAGGGGCCGCAGTGCGCCATGGGTTTGCTGAGTCGAATGGGCGCTGGGTGCTGATTTGTGATGCGGACGAGTCCACACCTCTGTCCGAGGCGTCACGATTAATGACTGTTGCGGAGGAGACTGGCGCAGCGTTGACGATCGGTTCACGTGCCGTCAAAGGTGCCCGCGTGAAAGCTCTCCCCCATCGTGTGTTATTTGGGCGAATATTTCAGAAATTCACTCTCATGCTTCGGATGCCGCCTGTGGCCGACTCACAGTGCGGCTTCAAACTCTATGATCACACATTTGCCAAGCGCGTAGCTCTGGAGGGAGTAGAAGACGGTTATCTCATGGACATTGAGCATTTACTGATGGCGGAACGTCTCGGCTTGAGGATTGCAGAGGTGGGTGTGATTTGGCATCACAAAAAAGGCAGCAAAGTGCGCCTGCTACGGGATGGTTTGGCGATGGCAATTGGCGCCGTGCGGCTTGCAAAGAGATTCAGACCATCATGATCGAAGTTCGTTTCGATCGCGGCGTGCATCTGCCTCGGGAGAACCTTTGGCTTGATCCATGGTCTTGTCGTGAATTGGCCTTTGTGTCGCATGCACACGCGGACCATACCGGACGGCATCGGGAGATTATTTGCAGCGAAATCACCGCGCGCCTCATGCAGGAAAGGCTTGGCGCCGGGCTTAAAATCGAGCATGCAAAACCGTTTGGTCAGTCTTTTCAGATTAGGAATTTTGAGGCTTGTCTGCTGCCCGCCGGTCATGTTTTTGGGTCGGCTCAGCTTTTTGTGGCAACTGAGCAAGGGACGCTTCTATACACAGGAGATTTCAAAGTCCGCCCTGGTCTTTCTGCAGAAAAAATAGAATGGCTTCCGGCAGAGACGTTAATCATGGAAACCACCTATGGACTGTCGCGTTTTGTCTTCCCGCCAACGCAGGACGTGCTCAAAGACATAATATGCTTCTGTGCTGAAACGATCGAGGACGGAATGGTCCCGGTGTTGCTTGGTTATTCTCTGGGCAAAGCGCAGGAGCTGCTGAGCTCTCTTACCGAGGCAGGTTTGCCGGCAATGCTGCACGTATCCATCGCAAAAATCACAAGTGTCTATGAGGAGCTGGGGATGAAACTCCCGGCGTGGCAGGTTTTTGATCCGCACGAGATTCGGGGACGAGTGATTATTTTCCCGCCGAGCGCAGTGCGTTCTCGTGCTCTTGCCGCGATCAAAAATCGCCGAGTTGCCGCCATCACAGGATGGGCCGTTGAGCCAGGCGTGACCTATCGGTTAGGAGTGGACGCGGCATTTCCTCTTTCTGATCATGCAGGTTATGATGACCTGCTCCGCTATGTAGAACTCGTGCGACCAGATCGGGTTCTCGCTCTCCATGGGTATGCCCGGGAATTTGCTCGCGACCTGCGGGCGCGCGGCATTGAAGCATGGTCTCTGGTAGGTGACGACCAACTCGAATTCTCCTTCAATATACCATCTCCGGAAAGCGCCGAGGTGGCTCTGGAAAAACATGAGGAATCCGTTGGCGAGCATTGCAGATCGCAGTTTGAGCAATTCGCACATCTTGGCGAGCGGCTGGCAAAAACCTCCGGTCGGCTGGCCAAGCGAAGGCTTTTGGCCAATTATTTTTGTACTCTAGAAGAAGAGGATTTGCGGAGGGCTGCTTTGTTTCTCAGTGGGCTGCCATTTCCCCGCGTTGCCGCTCGGCCGTTACAAATGGGCTGGGCAGTAATCAAACGGGCTCTTTTGCGCGCCTCCAATGCAGGTGAGGCTCGGTTAAGGGAGTTGTCGCGCCGATACCGCGATGCCGCTGCGACAGCTCAGGGGATGCTGCGCGGGCGCACTAAACCCCAATTTATTTCTTTCGCGGATGTGGAACGCCTCTTCCAACGGATCGAGACACACCGAGGGCCACTTGAAAAGGCCGATTTACTGGCGGATTTCTTCGCAAAATCCACCGCTGTTGAGGCGAAATATGTGGTTAAGATTCTGACCGGTGATTTGAGGATCGGGCTCGGTGAGGGATTTGTTGAAGAGGCCTTGGCGCAGGCTTTTGGGCAGGAGGAGGAGGCGGTGCGAGAGGCGGCCATGCTCACTGGTGATATTGGGCGAACAGCTGTTCTGGCCCGCAGAGGCCACCTTACCGAAGCAGCCATGTGCCCCTTTAATCCGATCAAGGTGATGCTTGCCAGCCCTGAGCCAAATGCCCTCGCTGTTTGGCAGCGGTTTCATCCGAAGAGAGACAAAGAGGCTAAGACTGCGGACGACAATTCGGAATTGCTATTGGTAGAGGATAAATTCGATGGCATTCGGGCACAAATCCATAAAGCGCACGGGCGATCAGAAATTTATTCAAGAGATTTGAAGTGTGTGACCTCGCAGTTTTCCGAGATTGCGCGTGCGGCGTTGCACATTGGAGCCGACGTGGTGCTTGACGCAGAAATCGTCGCATACGCACCAGATTCTTCGCGCCAGCTAGGGTTTCACAATTTGCAAAGACGGCTTGGACGTCGTAGCGAAGATTTGTTTGTTGGGGAGGAAATTCCCGTCGTCGCTGTGGTGTTTGATTTGCTTTGGATAAATGGAGAGCCCCTCTTGAAACTCCCATTGGCCGAGCGCCGGAGGCGACTCGACACCATCGCCCTTCCGGGAGGCTTTCGTCGCGTCCAAGTCACACCGGTGAGCTCTGTGCAAGAGATTGAAGTGGAATTTAAAGCCTCGAGGAGTCGAGGCAATGAAGGGTTAATGATAAAGGCCCCCGACAGCATTTATTCGCCCGGACGACGTGGGCTGGCCTGGATTAAACTCAAACGCGAACTCGCCACTCTCGATGTGGTGGTCGTTGGTGTTGAAGAGGGACACGGCAAACGCCGCGGGCTTTTGAGCGACATGACTTTCGCTGTGCGCGATGAAGATTCCGGGGAGCTCTTGGAAATTGGGAAGGCTTACTCTGGGCTAACAGATGCTGAGCTTTCAGAACTGACAGAGCATTTCGAGGAACGCACCCTCGAACGCAAAGGGAGCTGGCGTCGTGTCGAACCCGACATTGTGCTCGAAGTTGCCTTCGACGATATTCGCCCAAGCACTCGTTATCGTTCGGGGCTGGCGTTACGTTTTCCAAGAATCAAAGCTCTTCGTCGGGATAAAACCCCTACGGAAATCGACACACTGACCGTCGCACGTGGTCTCTGCGCCGAAAAAAACAACGGCTGAGGTCAGCCGGGCAGAGGTCAGTTTATCGGATGTGTCAAACGCTTCACGGAAAGATCTGCTTTGTTCGGGTGAATGGGCAAACGACGCTCTTTTTGCTTTTGATTTCGATCGGGCTCGATCTCTTGGAATCTATTTTTACGCCTGCCCGCTCATTGGGCAGTATGTCTCCATAGAGCCCTTCGGCGCTCTCCGCGCACGCCTTGCCACGCCGAGAAATATCTGCGCCTCGTCAGGAAAATGTGAGAAAAGCCGGTTAAGTTCGCAACAAGCGCGATGCAGCGGGTTTTTGCAGATTTTTTGCATTTTACGAGAGCAATTTTTGAGTTATTCGGTTTTTTGTGTCGCAATTTTTTAGAACCTTTGAAAATGCAGCCCCTCTGCAGATCGGATTTATGGCTGGGGCAGCAATTTTTGTTTTGCTTCATGCCATAAAGGGTTGGCAACTCGGTTTTCCACGTGCTTTTTCGAGGCTTGCCGCAATTGGGACGGCCTATGTTGCGGGACTTTGGGCAGCGCCACTCTCACCTCCTGCCGTGCGGGCATTTTTCAAGCTGCCGGACGTTGCTCTCTCGGTTATTTGCGGAGCCGTGGTTGGCCTCCTTACTTACCTGGGGGTTATTCTTGTGGCGAGAGTTCTATTCAAAAAAACCAGTGATCAGCGCCTGATCATCACACGCTTGCTCTTCGGTGCAACAGGAGCGGTGGTAGGGAGCCTAACGGGGCTTTTATTTCTCTGGGGAATTGTTATCACAATCCGGGTGCTTGGCACAATTGCGGAGTCCCAACTGCCTCCCTCCTCGTCGTTTGAGGGAGCCGAAATCTCCGAAGTCCGAGCGAAGGCGTTCGACTCAGAAAATTTTTCGAAAGACAGCCAGCCAAATCCCCTCACCCTGGGGTTTGCGCGTCTCAAACAATCCCTGAGCACGGGCGTCTTTGGCTCACTGCTCGAGGCGGTAGATCCAATTCCCCATGACGCTTACCGTATCATGGATAAAATCGGTCGCCTCGTCTCAAGCCCCGAAGCGGTAAAACGTTTTTTTGATTTTTCAGGTGCGGAGACCTTGATCGCTCATCCCAAAATCCGAACACTCGTCGCGAACAGAGAAATTGCTCTTCTCGCCGAGAGGCGAAATTTCCAAGCTCTCCTCGGGAGTGAACTTGTTATTGCAGCGGCCAACGATCCTGAAGTTGCCCATCTCATTCAGACCTTTCCACTCGAGAAAGCTCTCGATTTTGCGCTCGACATTCGCTCCGAAGAGAACTCGAAGGCATCATCCGGGGAGTTGCAACTCTGAGTCAATTGCCCCAGACCGGCCAAAAAGAGGTGCTTCTATTTGTTATCTTTAGTGTTCGCGTTTTGATGCGCGTGTCGTTTTGATAATTCGACAGTTTTAAGTTGAACGCCTGGCGATTGTTTATCAAAGCATTGTTAGCTTGACTGAGGATACACTCCCTCCAGAGTCGGAGCTGCTTGACATTGAGAGCGATGAATGATTCTGAAAGTCATGCCCTTAAATATACCTCTTGAGGATGATTTTCGTGATGTAATTCAAAAAGCCTCGGTCGGGCTTGGCGTTTGCGACGACGAACTCAAAGCGGTGTCGGGTTTGTGCAGTCGAAACTACGCGGCACTTTTCTCCGGGCCAACCCTTCTACCTTCACTTTCGGAGGCACTTGAACCGGCTCTTGCCCGTATCGCCGCAAGATTAAACCTAGGGGGCGCCCAGTTGCTCGCCCTTGCCCGAGGTAAGTTTTGTCCTCCGAAACAGCCCTCTGTCGAAGGCGTTTTCGTCTGCTCAAGTCCATTCGGTTCAGGAGTTGTGAATGCCACGCTCGTATGGGATGTGACCTCGAAAAAAGCGGCCGTGTTCGACTCCGGATGCGACGCGGAATTGCTGCTGGAGGAAGCCGACCGTCATGGTCTTCTCATCACACAAATCTTTCTCACGCACACCCACGGCGATCATGTATTCGATGTTGAGCGTCTTGTCGAAAGAACTGGCGCCGCAATCCGAACCCCGGAAAAGGAACCTCTGCATGGCGCGGAGATTTTTCTACCAGATCGCAGCTTTCAATTAGGTGAATTGTTAGTCGAAACACGCCCTACTCCGGGTCATTCCCCAGGTGGAACGACTTATTTTATCATCGGCCTTTCCAAGCCTGTGGCCGTGGTGGGCGACGCACTATTTGCCGGGTCTATCGGTGGCGTCCGCAAAGATTACCTTGCCGCTCTCGCATCGATCAAAAACCACATCCTTTCGCTGCCTGAAGATACCCTACTTTTACCCGGGCACGGCCCCGCCACAACCGTCGGATACGAGCGGGCCAACAACCCTTTTTTTACTTCCCCAACCAACAACACAACAAAATTCAGTTGAGTTTCAACCGTCTTGTGTTAAGATTATCTTGTCGGTGGATGATCGCCGGTCGAGAATTTTTTCTTCGGCTGGAGGAAAGTCCGGACACCACAGGGCAGCGTGCCGTGCGCAAGCATGGGGGTGCACCTTGAAAAGGGTGTGCCACGGATAGTGTCACAGAGAATATACCGCCTCTGAATGTCGCCAGACAACAGAGGTAAGGGTGAAAAGGCGGGGTAAAAGCCCACCGCTCGTCTGGTAACAGACGAGGCACGAAAAACCCCACGTGGTGCAAGACAGAACAGGGAGTCGGATCGCCCGTCCGCTTGCCGCCGTCGGCAAGGCTCCCGGGTAATAGTCGCATCCAACTTCGTTGGACCTTCGCTCACGCGGGGGCAGAGAAATGATCATCGCCCTACCCCGAAAAAGGGTGGGGAACAGAATCCGGCTTACAACCGACACTCTCTTTTCATTCGACGCTTCAATCCCGCTAGCTCACCGAGTTTCTTTTGCGGGAAGGGGCGGTCCCAAGTCGTAAATATTTCCCCAAGGGGATTCCAGTATCTTCCGATTGCTCCAGGGCTTGGATGTGTTTGGATAGGCTTCCACCTCACGCAGGCCCCAGAATAGATAACGCACAGCAAGTATGGAGGCGCTTTCCTGCCATCCCTCACGTCCGTTCATCAGTTGTTCCAGATGTTCGAGCCTCTGCGCGTAGTCATAGCCGTGGCTCCAGAGATGGCCTAAATATCCCAGCGCCACCGGCTGTCCAACCAGAAGGAGAGGGTGGTCAAAAGTCGGAGCGGCCGCGAAGCGGCCCTTTTCGTTAAGTGTTTGCGTCATTTTTTCAATCTCAAAAAGTTCCAAGCGCACAGCGAGCTCAAATCCCGCGGGTCCCCTCCGCACAACACGCTCCCAAAACGTCTGCGCTCCAGATAAAAAAATCAGCACTGTCAACCCCACTCCGGCCGCAGTTGGCAGACCTCTTCGAAGCAAGGCGCCAACAAACGGCAGAGAGGCCAAATAACTCCAGACCATGAGCTTGGTGTTGTCCCAAAGCCACGGTGCAAACCCAATCAAGCAAGTGGCTGTAAAGCAAATCACTGATGGAATAAGAAAGTGCTGGACTGTTCGCGCCCCCAGGCGATCCCAAACAGGGTATCCTCTCCTTTGAAAAAGAGCAGTGGCTGCTGCGGCCAAAACTAGCAGCGGGTAAATACCAAAGTTCCTCAGCCAGAATCGTAGTCCCTCGCCATTTTCCATCCAACCAGGGGCCCATCGAATTGCTCCGTGCGTTGAAAAACTTCCCGTCACCAAGAATATCCACACCAACCACGGAAGCGCTGAAAGAGCAAGGGCCGTCATGGCTGTTCGGCGGAAACCCCGCGCAGTCAGCGCCCAAAAAGCACAGAGCCCTCCCAAAAACATCGCAGTGTGAATATGAAACAATGGTATGGAAGCCAAAATCAAAAGAGACGCCCAATTAGGCAAAAAAGACCTTCCACCCATTCTGGCCCTGGCCTCCGACATCAGGAGAAACCCCGCTGGAAAGGCAAACAAAAAGCCCCGCTGCGGAACCAGCATACAGGCAAAAATGTTTTTCCACTCCAAAGCAGGCAAATCGCCAGTGCCGAGAAAATCAAAAAAGGAGAGTCCCCCATTAAAGAGAAATCCTACCACGACAAACCATCCGCCCCAGAGCCGTAACGCCCCCAAAGTCGCCAGACCTCCCAGGAATCCGACAACTATGAGCCCGGGCAACCAGGGAATCCCTGATTTGAGAAGAGCCGCATTAATCAGATCCATGCCGAGAGGGTAAGCAAGGAGTTCGCCACTGATGATCGGACTTTCAGGCCAGACCACCCCCGGCCCAGCGAGATGTCGAATAAATGTAAGATGCAGCGCTAAATCTCCAAGATTTGAGCTATTCTCGATCTTGATGGTATCGCCGTCCTCATAGGCGACCCAAAAAAACGCCCGAAACAGGGCGACAAAAAACAAAGCTCCCATCAATGTTTCCAACCATGGCGCTTTCCATGAGCGACTCCCTTTCAGCTCATCAGGCGAAAGAGTGCGCCAGACGCACCACGCTCCGCATACCGCGAAACATGCACTTAAGCCACAGGCGAAGGGAGCATGCCACCCTTGCAACGCTCCGGCTGCAAGGGCGAGTAAGGTGAGGGCCACGCCGCTTGCGGCATTCCACACACACCATGCGGCTGCCCATGCTGCTCCTAAACGCCAAGCAAAATAATTCTCCGATACTCCGTGCGTCATTCTGCTGTCTCTTTGTTAGCGCGAATCTCAGGTTCTCGTTCCCAAAATACACCGGCAAACATCGCCGCGCGAAACCACGCTCTTACAGGAGGTCGCCCGTCGCGGAGTTGGAAGTCAATGAAGTAATAGTCTTCTTCAAACGCCTGTTCTATCTCTCTCGCCCTCCACTGCTCCGCGACCACAAAGTCAAAATTAAATGACGCGGGCCGCAAGCCACCTTCAAAGTAGCCAATCGCGTGAAAATCTCCCAACAGCCACGGTAGAGGGTAAGGGCCATCGAGATAGACCGCCCCGCTGAGCGAATAGCGCCGTGGATCTGATGAAACAAGTGCCAAGAGAGGCCCAGTAAATCGTGAGATTTCTGGAGATGTCTGAACGTAAACAAACGGCTCTTGCGGATCTGAGTGACGAAAAAAATTCAGCCTCACACAGGGCCATAATCCCACTATCGCAGCCAAGATGCATGAGCGCAAACCCCAGGCGCGCAGGCCAAAAGGCAGTCGCAAAGCCAGAGTCCCAAGAATGAAAGGGAGTGGCCAAACGATTGAAATGAGGCACCAAGGCGTTTTGTAAGGAATGAGACTGTAGGCCAGAAAAACCCCTGCCGCCGAGAGCGAAAACCAGCGTAATTTTGCGCAACCAGGAAACCAGCAAACCAGTGTTGCACAAAGCCCGGCAAGCATGACCCATTCATAGCAAGCCATTAGTTCGAGCCAATACCAAGGTGGCTTGCCGTGCCCACAAGCGTTGTCAAAGCCTGTCTTAAACCAAAATCCAAAAGAGCGAAAAAAATCCAGCACCCCCTCAGGATACACCAAAAATCCGCTAAAGAGCATCCCTGCGAAAAGAGTAAACAAATATAATCCCTGAGCTATTTGACGCCACTCAAGTGCTGCTTTATCGAGTTCAAACCGCCATTCAAGTCGTGGGATAAGTCGGCCAACCGCCCAAAGCAGAGCCGCAGCGATAATACCTGTGCCCAAATGGATGATAAACGTCTCTTTTGTAACAGCAAGACCAGCCATCGAGAGACCCAGAAGGGGCCACCCATTTCTGCGATTTTCTCTCTTGCTCGTCAGCATGAAGACTGACAGCGTGGAAAGCATCAGGAAAAGAACCTGCCAAGATTCATGGATAGAGTAGCGTCCGTAGAAAACAAATGCCGGTGAGATTGCAATGGCGAAAGCCCCCACCAAAGCCACCGATCGGCCCAGGTAGGGGGCAAAAAGCAGCCCTGCCACCACACAACCCAGTGACGCAACCACAGCAGGTAGTCTCAGTGCGAGGAGATTTCTCCCGAAAAGGCGGGTTGAGACATAGACCGCGTAAAAATGCAATGGACCATGATAATTTTCAGGGTCGTATCTATAATATCCAGTGGCCGCCATCCGGTCAGCAAACCAGCCGTTGATGCCTTCGTCAAAATGAGGTGGTTTGATGTCCAAAAATGCAATTCGCAACAGGGCCGCAAGTGCGACGACGAAGAGTGCGAAAACATTGAAGGAACTTTTGCTCAAATGTCCTTATGTGGCCTGCTCTCTCTTTTGCCGCGCCAAATCGACCATGCCGCGCGACCGAATGCGGGTCAGGGTGCCCCCTCAAAAAAGCCCCCGGGCTTTTTGTAATCGCCAAGTTTAACGGTTTCGACATGCAGATCAGCAAAAAGAAGGTTAATCAGAGAGAGGGCGTTGTCGGTCCCGGCATCCCTCTTCATCGTGCCATTGGTGATTTCTTTAACAAGCGTTGCTGCTGCTCCAAGCGAGCCAGTGAAGGTCCGACCGTCCGTCGTTGCCGGTCCCAAGAGAGCGAGGCTTGAGGGTGTTTTTATTTGTTCAAACAAATCCACCGTCGCCAGACGTGTGCTATTTAAAGCAAAGCTGAGGATACTTGCTGTGGTATTACTGACAGGTATGTTCCGTCGGTCGAATGGGGATCGGAAAATTTTGCTTTCAGGCAAAACTCCGCTGGAGCTCGTGTCTGAACCATTGCCACCAAATCGTAGAATTGCCGCCCAGTTCGCTCCCTTCAAGACCTGATTATCGTTGTCGTTCGCATACAGACGAAAACTCAATCCGATTTGGCGGAGGTTACTCAATTCTTCTAATCCTCGGGCCCGTTCCTGCGCCCCGCCGATTGCCGGCACCGAGAGGCCGACAAGCACCGAGATAATAGTAATGACCACAAGAATTTCAATGAGACTGAAAGCGGCACGGGCAGTTTTTGAAATTCTTTTCATTTTGGAATAAGGTTTGTTAAGCACTTTAAAAAATAAGTCTAATAATCGCTCCTTTGCTGCCTGTTATCAACTATAGATTCAACTTTGCTTGATTTGTGACTGTATCTGCATTGATTAAATTTACATGAAACTCCGGGATTTTATCAAAGGCTCAATCGCACTGGGCGGACTCGTTGCGCTGCGCGACCCGCTCGTTGGGCAAACAACCGACAACGCAACCACTAAGAAATTCGGCTACGACCTGCCGCCACTTCCCTATTCACCAGAGGCTCTCGAGCCCTATTTCGACGCAGAAACCATGCGCATTCATCATGGCAAACACCACGCTGCCTACATCAAAAACGCGAATGCCGCATTGGAAAAAGCCCCAGAGTTTGCACGGTTGGATGTGCAGAGTCTTTTGCGGCGTATTAACGAAGTTCCTACTGATCTTCGCCAAACCCTTGTCAACAACGCCGGCGGGCACGCCAACCATAGTCTTTTCTGGCAAATCCTCTCTCCCGACCCGCAGAAGAGGCCCACGGGTTCACTCTCCAAAGCCATCGAAAAGGCTTTCGGTGGCCTCGATTCGTTCAAAGAACAATTCTCAAGTGCGGCGATGAAAGTCTTCGGAAGCGGTTGGGCCTGGCTCACTCTGGATGACGCCCGATCATTGCGCATCGAAACAAGCGCAAATCAAGACAGCCCCCTTATGGAAGGGCGGACGCCAATCCTAGGGCTCGACGTCTGGGAGCACGCCTACTATCTCAAATATCAAAACCGCAGAGCAGAATATGTCGCCGCCTTTTGGAACGTGCTCGACTGGAAATCGGTTGAGTCGGGTTTTGACCGAAGTGCTGTCTGACCTGCCCCACCTGGTAGCTCGTGATGGCGGAAAAACCGCGTGTCGTTTTCATCACCGGTGCGGGGATGAGCGCTGAGAGCGGTCTGCAAACATTCCGCGGCGCTGGTGGTCTTTGGGAGAATCATCGAATCGAAGAGGTCGCGTCACCCGAGGCTTGGGAGATGAATCGCGAGTTGGTCTTGCGGTTCTACAATGAGCGGCGCAGAGCTCTTGCCAACGCCGTTCCAAACGATGGACATCGCGTCATAACAGAGCTTCAAGATGAGTTTGACGTGCGTGTCATCACACAAAACGTCGATGATCTCCATGAACGCGCTGGGAACGTGAACGTCCTTCATCTGCATGGTGAATTGACGAAAGCCCGCTCATCTGCAGATGAAACGCTCGTCGTGGATATTGGCTACCGCGACCTTTGCCTAGGGGAATGTGCCAGCGATGGAGCGCCTTTGCGTCCGCATATTGTCTGGTTTGGCGAATCAGTGCCAATGATGAGATTGGCAGCAGATTTGGTCTCCACCGCACATGCTCTGGTGGTGGTAGGAACATCTCTACAGGTTTATCCCGCCGCGTCACTCCTTTGGGAGGCCCCTTCCCACGCCATTCGTTTTTTGATTGATCCAAATCCGCCGGAGGCTCCGGGTTTTTATGTCCTTTCAAAAGGAGCATCGGAAGGTCTGAAGGAAGTCGCTCATCTGCTCAGACAGCAGTTCTTTTTCAGGTAACCTGAAAATAATTGCGTGACATGCTGCGGCCTTTTCGTTGAATCATCTGCAACTTTCTTTCTTATGAAACCAGCTCTACTGACTCTCCCCGCCGGCGCGGCTTGCATCATCGCTCTTGCCAGTTGCACGTCTAAGACCGCGATTCTTCCTGCCCCTGATGTTAGGCTTCGAAGTGTCGAAGGGGAACGTCTGCCGATCGGTCGCGGCCAGACCGTCGTCGTGGTCTCCTATCTTCTCACCCGCGCCGACCAGGCACGTAACGCAAAGTTTCCGGGCGGAGCGGTTCGTCCTCTACCCGACCGCACGCTAGCCGATCCAAACGTCGCACTGGTCCAGATCCTCAACGGCGGCGATCGCATCCCGCAGATGTTTGCAAAACGAATTGGAAAAGCACTGATCCCAAAACTCAAAAAAGAGCGCGAATATCTGGCGCAGGAAATCGCTGGCGCAGGGTTCGGCAATGCGGAAAGGCTGGCCAAACGTTCTCTCTACTACGCCGTGGATTTGAACGGGGAATTGACTCGTCGGCTCGGTCTGGAACACGGGCGCGATGGCATTGCCACCGCAGTGGTTGACGGCTCCGGGAATGTGGTTTTCTCCCGCGCAGGTGGCGTTAGGGCCGATGAACTCGTCGCTGTTCTTGGGCGAGCCCGCGAAAAGGGCGTGACATCGCACGCGGCGCCACCGGTCCGGAGCCCTTCAGTTTCTGTTGTCTCGCGCCGACGTGTCTTAGAATCTCTGACCTCATCTGATTCACCTCCCCGTGGGTCTTTGCCAGAGCCTCTGTCGGCGGTCAACCCCCAGCCGGAACCTCAGCCTCAACCCACACCACCTCAACAACAAGCATCTTTAAAGGCTGGAGATACCGCCCCCTCCAAAATTAAAGAAAACGATCGTGCCTTGCTTTCCAGCCTGGTCTCCACTGGCGTGCCCGTCATGTTTACCGGCCGCCGAGCTATCTTCCGCTCCTCAAAGGCACCAAAATTCGCTTCGCCTCCCGGCCCGTTTGAAGATGCGGCCATCGAGGCTGAGGTGCGCGGGCGGCTTGAAGCAAATCCCGGATTAGCCGGGCGAAAAATAACCGTCCGCAGCCGGGGCGGCATTGTCGAACTAGGAGGTGGGCTCGATGACATAGGCATCGCCGCAGCGGCCATCAACATCGTTCTCACAACGTTTGGGGTGATCGAAGTCTGGGCTGAACTGAAGTGAACAACGCAAAGCAACTGCCTCCTAACCGATTTTATTTGGAATCGGATGTTGAACGGTTCGCCCCGCACAAAGCCAGGGATGAGATTCGAAGTCCGTTCGAAATTGACCGGGATCGGATTATTTACACCTCGGCGTTTCGGCGGTTACAATCTAAGACCCAGGTCTTTATGGCCGGTGAATATGATTTTTATCGCACACGACTCACCCATTCGATAGAGGTTGCGCAGGCAGGTCGTTCTATCTGTCATTATCTCAGGCGGACGAGTGAATATCTCAGTTCCGACTTCTTTATAGACGCTGATCTGGTCGAGGCGGTCTGTCTCGCCCACGACCTTGGTCATCCCCCTTTTGGCCACGCCGGTGAACGTGCGCTCAATCGTCTCATGGCCCCCTATGGAGGGTTCGAGGGCAACGCTCAAACCGCTCGATTGCTAACACAAACCATCTATGGCGAAGGTGCCAAGCGTCATGGGATGGAGCCAACAAGATCCTTGCTTGACGGCATTTTAAAATACAAAACGCTCAGGCGCGATCTGCCGGAAACCCGACGGGAATCACATTTTCTCTACGACGACCAGGTTCAACTCCTTGACTTTATCACGGCCACACATCCTCCCGCTGCGGAGCAACTCAGTGTTGAATGTCAAATCATGGACTGGGCGGATGATACCGCCTACTCGATCAATGATCTCGTAGATGGTTATCACGCCGGTTTTATCACCGGTCGGCACGTTCGAGACTGGGCTGCATCCAGAGAGCTTGATGCAGCAAACAAAGAAAGAGTCGAAGAGATGGCTAAGGCACTCGACCGCGGTCGGGTGGACGCATTTTTTGGCAAGAAAACAGGAGACTTTATTCGCGCCTGCCGAATCGTTCCTAGGGTCGGAGCCGCCCCCAACTCTCCACCTCGACACCGCTTCGACCTGGCGGTGGATAAAGATGTTCTTTCGGAAAGACGTGTTTTTGGTCAAATCGCAGTAGATCTGGTATTCAAAGCTCCACCACTCCAACATCTCGAGCATAAAAGCCATCACATTCTCTCCGCTCTTTTTGCTCTTTACCAAGAACATCATATCTGCAATGACGGAGGATTAAAGCTGCTCCCTCCTGCCACAACGTCTGCTATTGCTGCCACCGCAGAACCTGATGGGCGGGCACGTCTTCTATGCGATTATCTTGCGGGTATGACAGACGGATTTGCGATACGGACCTACAAACGTATGTTCGACCCCGATTTTGGTTCAATTACCGACCTGCCATGATTATCCATTCCGTCTACTTTACTCTCCACTCTGGCGCCGACCCCGTTCTTCGGGAACAAATGCTGGTGGCCCTCAGGGATCTCTCTGAGATTCCCCAGGTGCGTCGCCTTGCTGCCGGATCACCCGCGGAGGTGCCAGCACGTTCAGTGCTTGATACAAACTATGACTTCGCACTAATCATCGAAACCGATGACGCCACCACACTCGCAGCCTACCAGGCCGACCCAGCGCATAAAGCATTTTTGGAGCGTTTTTCACCTGGCTGGGCGCGCGTTCGAGTCTTCGATGTGGCGATTCCGCCGTTTCAATGACAACTGCGCCACCAAAACCCTCAGATTTTGGGTTCCAAACTGCGGAGGGGATGCGAACGATTTCTGGCCGACCAAGGGCCTCCGCAATCTCATGCAGATAAAATCTCACGGACCTTTTTAGCAAGTTCCGCAATGGTAAACGGCTTCTTCAGAAAGCCCGCCACAGACTGTCCGGCGAGCTGGTTGAGAGTCTCCTCTTCCCCATAACCGCTGATAATCAGCACAGGAGGTTGAAAAGATCGCTTGGCAAGTTGTTCAACAACTGCCGGACCGTCCATTTCGGGCATCGTTAAATCGAGCAGAATACAGGCAGGCCGCTGTCCAGCATCCAATAAGCTGAGCATCTGACGTCCGCTTTCGCAAGGAAGAGCATCTATCCCAGCGAGCTTCAGTCCTTCACAACAGACTGAGCGCACGGCTTCCTCATCATCGACAACCCAGACTGTGCACATAGATTTCGTTGCTCTGCTGCTTTGCTCTGCAGATGTTTCAGATAGATTTGTCGCATCAGCGTTGGCTTCATTTGTTGAGACATCAGGCATTGTTGCGGCAGGAAAAAGCACTTGGATTTTAGTCCCCGAACCTGGTTTGGAATCAATCAACAGCGCACCCTTGTGGGCCTGGACAATACCAAGCACTGCCGACATACCAAGCCCGCGACCGGTAAATTTGGTGGTGAAAAACGGTTCGAAAATGCGCTCGATGGTTTCCTCATTCATCCCGCAGCCGTTGTCGCGGACGGAGACGCATACGAAATTTCCCGGATGCGGCTTTTCCTGAAGACGACTTCGGGAAAGAAGCCTTTCGTCAGCGTTAATAGTATAAGTCTCCATATCCACCTCACCAGGCGCACCGCGGAGTGATTCCGAGGCGTTTATCAGCAGATTCATAATGACCTGTTGGATTTGCCCCGCGTCTCCAATGATGAGCGGCAGTTGCGGAGCTGTAAAAACACGCAGTTTGGTTGTTTTGTGAACTGTCGCGGAGAGAATCGCCGCATATTCAGCGATCAGCGAATTGAGGTCAACCGGGCCTGTTACCAGGCGGCCCTTTCCAGAATAAGCCAACATTTGCTGTGTGAGATCGCTCGCGCGCTGGGCTGCTCGGCGGCCGTTCTCCAAATATCGGAGCGCGAGATGGCCCGGTTTAAGGGCTGCCTCAGCAATATCCAAATTACCCAAAATTGCAGCGAGAAGGTTATTAAAATCATGTGCCACGCCCCCAGCCAATAGCCCGAGGCTCTCAAGCTTTTGGGACTGAAGAAATTTCCGCTCCATGGCGCGGCGTTCTTCTTCGATCTTAAGCCGTTGATTTTCGACTCTCTTGCGTGCAATAGCGTTTGTGAGAAGATCAGCGAGGATTTTCAGTGGGCCATAAAATCCATCACCCCACTGGTGCTGCTTCCGCACAGACTCGAGGCTGATGAATCCAAGCAATTCGGCGTTTTCAAGCAATGGCACGAGAAATAGCGACTTGATGCCCTGCTTTTCGAGTGCCTCCCGGTCTTGATTGATTGGCAGCACTCCCGGATCGGGAAAGAACCATGGCTCTCCTCCGCGAAGACGGGCCATCAACTCCGAAAAAAATTCACTAGTCACGCCAGGAGGTTTCACTTCGCTTGCCAATAGTTCGGGCGAGCACCATTCAAGAATCTTGCGCGGTAGATGCGCATTTTCTTCATCGCAGATAAAGAGAGAACTTCGATCCATCCCGCAAAAGCGCCCCACTTCCTCAAGCGCCTTAGCCATTGCGGAGTCGAGGAGTTCAAAAGGTACATGCACAAACCGGGATGAAATCTCAATTAAGAGTCGCTCGAAACGTCGTGCATGTTCGAGTTTGTTTTCAGCCTTCTTTCGAGCAGAGATGTCGTAAAAGAAAACGACCATCTTGCCTGGGGATGTCTGGAAGGCGCGCACTTCAAACGCTCGGCAAACCTGCCCTTCGTCATAATCCACCCAGTCGGACTCCCATGTTCCCCCTGATAAAGCAATGCTTTTAAATTTCTCGGGCAGAGGGGTATCTTTCAGAGCGGGGAAAGCTTCGGTGATCTCGAGCCCGGCCAATCTGGATGTGTCGGTTTTTAGTGAGTGATCAGCGGCGGGATTCCATCCGACAAGTCGCAGCCGACCATCCTTATCCACATCGTAAAAATAGATGCCCATTGGCGAGTTACAGACGAGATTTGAGAGAACTCCTTCGCTCAACCGCAACGCCTCTTCGCTGCGCTGTCGGTCGGTAATATCCCGCCAGATCATCAGGGTGAAGGGAGAGGCTCCTGGCAAGGGGTTCGGACGCGAGATTTGCACCTCAAAAACGCTTTGATTCCATGAAATGACTGCCTCTTTGCGCAGAGATTGCGTCTCGGAGGGTGGCAATTTGGTTGCTGCTTCCGCAATCGAAGGCCAAGCAGCCAACAATGTCCGAATATTGCTCCCCCGCGATAATGGCATTAGAGACTTAGCGGCGACATTTGAATCAATGAGCCATCCGTTTTCATCGAAAACGAAAACGGCGTCAGCCATCCGTTCGATGACGGTGTCGCGCGCTACAGGCCGAACGCTAAAAAGGCCGCGATAGCTCAGGGACCAGCCGATGGCGAAGCAGGTTAGTAGAAGGGCAAAAGGCGTCGGATCTATTCCGTCACCTAAGCGGAATCCGTTGCGATAGAGGATGTTTGCTCCCGTGGGCAGCACCGCAGCAACAATCAACAGGATGGCTTGTGAGCGTAAGGGCTCGCCTGCCGATCGAGCGGGCTTCCACAAGACTACCGCACCGGCAAGAACCACTGCGTAAGAATATATTGTGTTGGCGTAATACCAGGGACCGGGCGTTAGCTTAAGAATGGGAAGTCGACCACCGCTAATTATCTCGGCCTTCTCATACACCCAACCGCCCGCTGGGTCTACCCAAACAAAAAAAATTGTCAGCACCGGAAAGAGAAAGAACACCGCAACGGTACGGGTGCTTATCCAATGAAGTTTACCTGACCAAGCTAACGCGAATAGCAACCAAAAAACCGGACAGGTTGCGATACCAAGAAATTCAAAGCGCATCCAGAAGAGCATCTCTCCCAGAGTATGCGAGCTGAGCTCAAACGCGTAACCAATATTCCATGAGGCCGAAGCTGTTAGCAGCCCTGCAAAAGCCGTCGTTCCCTGTCCCCGACTAAATCGACGGAACAAGACGTAAACAGCCACACCAAGCGCCAAAGCCCCCCCAAGAAACAGAAAGGTGGTGTATGGATCAGAACGTAACACAGTGGGCAGTTTTCAAGGACCACCCGAAAATGTAAATAGGGAAAATGGCTGCGCAGGAGAAAACTGAGATCTATCGGTCGCTCTCGCCCATCACAAAGTCGAGGCTTCCAAGAATAGACACCACATCACTCATCATATGCCCCGGCAGTAGCTCTGGCAGAACAGAAAGGTTAACAAAGGAGGGCGAGCGAATCTTCAGCCTATGGGGCACACCACCACCTTTGCTGTTAATGTAAAAACCTAGTTCGCCTTTGGGATTTTCGGCTGCGAAATAAATCTCCCCAGGAGGAGCGTTAACACCTTGAGTGTGAACAATAAAATGATGAATCAATTCCTCCATCTTGAGAAGTACATCTTCTTTTTTAGGCGGTAAATTCTTCGGGTCGTGATAATTGATCGGTCCCGTCGGTAATTTGTCGATCACCTGGCGCAGTATGGCCACAGATTGTCGCATCTCCTCCAACCGGACAAGATAACGATCATAACAGTCTCCAACCGAACCGATGGGGATGTCAAAGTCATACCTCTCATAGTCCAGATAGGGATGTTTTTTTCGAAGATCATGGGCAATGCCTGACCCTCGCAAATTCGGCCCAGAAAGTCCATAATCTAAAGCAGTTTCTTTGTCGATCACCCCAATGTCTTTGGTGCGGTCAATGAATATTTTGTTGTGGGTTAACAACTTATCGACTTCATCTATAGCCGGCACAACCTCATCGAGAAAACGTTTGAGCATGGGAATGAACGTCTCTGGCAGATCGCGTGTTTGACCACCGACGCGCGTGTAAGACGTGGTGAAGCGAGCCCCGGAAAGTAGTTCAACAAGATTGTAGATCTTTTCTCGTTCAGTAAAGGTGTAAAGAAATACCGTCATCGCTCCGCAATCCATCGCAAAACAACCCACACCCAGCAAATGTGCTGAAAGACGCGCGAGTTCGCAGCAGATGACTCGTATAGCTTTACCTCGGGGCGGCAGCTCCCAGCCCATGAGCTTTTCTACCGCCAATGCGTACGCCACGTTGTTCGCGATTGGAGCCAAATAATCCAGCCGGTCCGTATACGGAACAAACTGATTGTATTGCATGTTCTCCGCAATTTTTTCGTCTCCACGATGGAGGTAGCCGACCTCTGGTGTGGCTTTGGTTATGATCTCTCCATCCAGCTCTAGAATCAGTCTGAGAACACCGTGCGTGGCAGGGTGCGATGGTCCCATGTTGATGGTCATCTTTTCACCCGCCAAATCCTCAGTCGCGACTTGGTAACGTTCAAGGCCCTCAGCTCCCTTTGCTGCCGTGTCGGGTGCGGCAAATTCTTTTGTGGTGGTTTGCATCGAATGGGTTCTATTTTATTTTACGCTTAGAATTGGGCTGCAGCCGCACAGTCCACGATGACGCCCCTTGCGGCAAGCACGTTTTTGTTGGATCTCACACCCCACCCTCCCAGGTGTCATTCCCTCACTGGTGAGTTGAAGGATAGGCAAGCTGACTTATTGGTCGGGCGACACTCTTTTTGACGCAGGCACACCGCCACTGATGACGTCACGTGAAGAAACTCCCTTATCTGTGCCCGAGATCGTCTGAGAACTCTCAGACGCAGAGGCCGACGGGAGCTCCGGCAACGACGGGTAACCCGATGGCAAAGCGGGCAGAGGAGACGATGAGGGCGTCGGTGAGGGTTGTGGCGTCGGCGTCGGTGAGGGTTTGAACAGATTTTCCCAAGCGTGGAGCCTTCCATTAAACCCACCGATCTCTCTCAAGAGCTGCTCACAGCGTCGGTGCCACTGATCGAGGTCCGGTGGCCCAGGCACTGGATTAGCTGAACCCGGAAACACAAGATAGGTTATCTCAAGCGCACTGACCGGGCGGCTCATTGGGGTCGAACGGGGATTGATCTCCTGACAGATTCTTAAACTTGCCTCCCCCATTTTGTATGACGGACCGGTATCGCCAAAAATCGCCGGGTAAAGGGTGCCACCATAAATGACAACAGCAAAATCACCCAGCTTTGGGTGAAACGGATGGTTTTTCTCGCGATACATAAATCCGGGTAGCACGATAAACGGATCCCCGTACGCGACGAGAAAACTGAACCGTTCAAGATCAGAGATCTCCGTACGCAGCTGATCGCGTTGCGCTTTGAGCTCTTTTTTGCGCGCTGCCGTTGTGGAGCTGTTGGCCATCTCCGCGTCTATTTTCGCGATGCGGCCCCGACGGTCTTCGGCAAAAGGGCTGGGATTTTTTGTGCGACGTGCCCACCGATAGCTTGTGAAAGGTTGGAACGTACTCGTTACTCCGACTGTTTTCGAGGTGCGGTCGGGATCAGTGCCATCGGTGACAACATCCATCTCGCTTTGAATGAGAAGAACCTTCCTTCGCGTCATCGGATGTTCAAGCTCAAGAATTGTGTCGCAATCATAAAAATTATGTCGAGAGACTAGGGCATCGAGTTGTTCGGCAGAGCTTTTGAGCATCCTCACCTTGAGGTCATAAAGTCCATAGAAAAAATTACTCACCCGGCCATTCGCAAGCATCCTTTCCAGGTCAGGCAGCGTTTTCCCGAGACTTGGATTGACCAAGTGTAGAGCTTCGAGGGTATCAGCTGCTTTCGGAACTCGCACACGGACGACAAGTTCCGCCATGTAAGCTTCATCAATCTTGCGCTCGGTCGTCGCTTGCCCCCCCTGCTCCGTTTCAATACGATAGCGGAAAGTAACTCCATTAAACAGCCGGGCAGTGTTTATCTCTTTGCGCGGCAAAAATTGCATTGGAAGCTCCGACGAGGGCTTTTGATCGCTCTGCGTCGCAGGAAGGCCACTCGAAAAAAAACGGCGGACAGCCGGAATTGAAATGATCGCCAGTGTGATAAGTAAAAAAGCCACCAGGTAAGCCCCGCCCAGGATTCCGACATGAATCCACAGCCTTGGACGGCTCTCCGGCCTTTTCGATGGCATGGGTTTATTTTTTCAAAAATAGTGCAGCAAAAGCCAAGAGGGCACCAACCACTCCCAATGGGCCCATCGCAGCAATAATCCAAGCCCCAACAACCCTCAACGGAGCAGCCTCATCTACCACATGAACGCCTCCCTTTAAAAGTTTCGGCAAAAACCTTCCTGCAATCAGGACACTGGCTATCAGCGAAACCCAGAGACCAACTGGATTTGTCGGCGAAATCAGAAATCCTCCAATTAGAAAAATTATCCCTGCAACACTGCCGATCACCAGGGATTGTACACTCCCGACGCCCATATAACCGATGATCCCGCCCGCAAGTGTGAGGAGACCAAATAAAATAAAGTAAATTTTTGCAGCAGAAATCATAAAAAATAGAATAGGCTGAGGCTCAAAATATCAACCCGGCTAATGCAGCCGACATAGATGAACGGATATGTCCGTCGTGAGGATAAGATGCTTTAGATTAGCCTCCGGTCAACAGCCAACCTTGAAGCACAAGCACCGCTACCGTAATTGCGAGAGCAATACGGTAATAACCAAAAATTTCCATCCCATGCCGGTTGAGGTATCTCACCATCCACTTTACCGCGACCACAGCCGAAAACCATGCTGCTCCAAATCCCAAAAAAATCGGCACCAAACCGTATACCTGAAGCATAAGCGCTCCAAATTCGAAGGCGTCCTTGGCCGTTGCGGCGCAAAGGGTCAATACGCCGAGCAAAAAACTGAACTCCACTGACGCAGACAGACGCAAACCAACCAGCACTCCCCCAACGATTGTTACGAGACTACGGCTAGTTCCGGGCCAGACCGCAAGACACTGACAGAGACCAATAATCAAGGCTCCCTTCCATGAAAGGTTATCGAGACCCATCCGCGGACCATCCAAAAGTCTGCGACGTTTCACATACCGGGCCACGATCAAAATGGCAACACCCCCAACAAACCACGCGCCGATAATTGGCCACAAACCCCATTCCCGACCGGCGAAAAGATATCTTTTGACAATTTTATCAAGCACTAACCCCACCGCTAGAGCGGGCAGGAAACCCAGAGCCACATTTCTTCCAAGCCGGAACCCGGCTTCGTCTTTGCCAAGAAACCCTCGGCCGATTGAGATGATTCGGCGGAAATAGAGCCCAACAACCGCCATAATAGCCCCAGCCTGAATGCAAATGGCATACGCGTTTGCCTCGTCCGAATCAGGGATTCCCAAAAGACGTTGGGCCAGTAATAAATGCCCCGTAGAGCTCACGGGCAAGTATTCTGTTACCCCTTCAACAATGCCCAGAATCAGCGCTTGCAGCCAGTCCATGAGGCAGTGTCAAATTGCCGCCTCACCACGCTCGTCTGTCCTAATGCGAACCGCTTCTTCGATCGGCAAAACGAAAACTTTTCCATCTCCAATTTTACCGGTCTTCGCTGATTGAACAATCACATTGACTGCTTTATCAACCAGGTTATCCGGCAGAACAATTTCGAAACGAACTTTGGGTAAAAAATCTACGGAGTATTCGGTGCCACGATAAATTTCCGTATGCCCTTTTTGCCGACCAAAACCTTTCACTTCCGTCACCGTCATCCCCTCAATACCTATTTCTGAAAGAGCCTCTTTAACATCCTCCATTTTGAAAGGTTTAACTATCGCTTCAATTTTTTTCATAAAATATAAAAATAAAAAGCAGTTTCCCATTTTGCAAGTTTCAAAGCGACCCAACCAAAATTAAAAGGAGCAAAAAACCTCCCCGTGACTACGCGCTTGGTTTAAACCTAAATGCTTTTGATAAGAACTCACAATAGAGCATCGGCAAGCCATTTTTTGCCGGAGCAAAAGGAATGTCCAGCAGAGATAACGTTCAAAAGCTTATTGCCCATCTAGCAGTAGTGCAGTTCGCTCCGCTCATCATTGAAGCCGCTCTGTGGCTCGGCAGATCGCTACCCACCATTTTTTCTCACGGCCAGTTTAAGAATCTTTACTTTACCACCGGTTTTCGACCACCAGTTTTGTCGGTCAAGCAAAAGATCATCACGGCCGGTCAGCGCCTCGGTATCATCTACTCCTCTCTCATTAACCACGAGCACAAAAAGCCTCCACAGGTTTGTAGGTCAGCAGAAACAGCCGGATTGGACTTCGGTAACCATGGTCTTGCGAGCGACAAAAGCTCGAAAAGTTAGTCTCGAAAACTCCCACACCTTCTTGAATTCGTGAATTCGTAATAAATGGACCGTCCCTTTATTCGGCTTACCGACTTATCGTAGGGTTAGAGCTTATAGGATTAAAAATGATACGCCGCTGAGGCAAGATCGAAGATATTTTTCATCTGGAGAATCTATCGGCTTTAACCAGATCCTGGCAACTTTTTAAGTCCATATTGTGGTGGTTTGTGGTTCATCCGGGAAGTTCATGTTTAGACGAAGATTGAGATGTGATATAGGAGGGCATGAGTCAAAGTCTGTTGTATCATGCGTTTGGAGTGCGAGAGGGCTACGAATATCGGAAGACGGAGTATGTAGAGGGGCGAGTGGAGTTCCATTTGTCGGTGAAGACAGAGATGTTGAAGTGTCCGGATTGCGGACA